>JAVHSM010000048.1:0-1872 GCA_036172155.1 Candidatus Magasanikiibacteriota bacterium | reverse complement strand
TGGATCATGTGTTATCAACCGGCGAAAATGTAAACATACTTGTATTGGATACGGAAGTATATTCCAATACCGGCGGACAAAAATCCAAATCATCGCCTATTGGCGCAAGTGCCAAGTATTCCATTAAAGGAAAAACCACCGGCAAGAAAGACCTTGCCATGCAGGCAATCGCACACGGTACCGCATTTGTAGCGGAGATTGCCATGGGCGCCAATGATGTGCACGCACTTAAAACCATTCTGGAAGCAGAAGCATTTCCCGGCCCATCCCTTATCATCGCTTACAGCCATTGCATTGCCCACGGTTATGATATGTGCCATGCATTGGATCAGCAGGAACTTGCGGTTAAATCCGGCTACTGGCCACTGTTCCGTTACAACCCATCAAAAGAACAAGGCAAACGATTTGTGCTGGACAGCAAGGATCCATCCATACCATTGGATGAGTTCATGTACCACGAAAACCGTTTCGCCACAATTAAAAATAATTATCCTGAAAAAGCCGAAGAATTCCTGGCGCTTGCCAACGATGGCATGAAACAACGCTGGGATAGAATACAGGCGTTAAAAGACCTGTAAATTTGTTTACCTTTTAAAGCCCACCATGAAGGGAACCTCTGTCAGAGGTTCCCTTATTTTTTGTTACCATACAATTGAGCATTGATTTAGTATTGAACTAACGTAACTATTCAGCCGTAAAAAAATATGTATTAGCCCATTCCCTTATGGGCTATAAGCAGGTACAAGCGGGATGATGGGTTTTCCGTTCATTGCCAGGGCAATTGCATCCATTATATCGTATCCGGTTTTACGCATGGTATCAATATAACTTCTAATTGTCGCGAAAACAGTAGCTCCGGCTTTGCTTCTAAAGCAGCCGGATATTTTTTGTTTCAGCTTCATCATCCTTATAGCCTGTTCGGCAATATTGTTACCAAAGGGGATGGTAAAATTTTTGGCAAACTGGATAATCCCTTCTTTATGATTTACAAATCTGTCTGCCAGGTTTTTTGATTTGCTTTTCTTTACCGCACCTCTTTTTCCTATTTGCTTTCCGGGCATTGGATGCTCTTTGTTGCCCTGGATCATCAAAGCATCGTAACGCTGCACATATTGATTTAGCCGGTTTTCGGCAAGGTGTTGCAATCCCAAAGCGCGGGCATCATCCACAGCCTGTTTCATATCAAGCAACAAAAATTTCATTTGTTTTGCCTATGTACTTTTTTCTTGTTCTTCACAAAATGCCAGGTCTCGTAAATGATGCACATTACATAAATAAATTTATAAACCTGTTGAATATATATTCAATGGTTACCTGCCGGGCAAACCATATAGTGTACGCAGTATAGAACACCTGATGCAAACAACCTTAGCGAAGATAGGCTTCGAAAGTAAGAACTACACAGTACATACTATACGGCACAGTTTTGCAACACACCTGGTTGACAACGGAACAGGCCTGCATACGGTAAAAGAATTGCCTGGCCACCGAAGTTTACAAACTACCATGATTTATCTCCATCTCAGCTCAAAACGAATAGCCCGTGTTGTAAACCCCTACGATCAACTGCCACAGCAAAAAGGACTGGTAGAAATACCGGTACACATACGCCTGCCGGAGCAATTTGGCATTGACGTTACCGGGTGCCCGTGTTGCAAACAAAAAACCCTGCAACCCGTAAAAATATTTTATCCCTGGAAACATGCGGATGATGGATGACAGGGATGGATGGCGACAATTAGGAGGGTGGGTATATAAGGCAACGTTTAGCAACGTAATGGAAAACCATATTGTCATCATAAAAAATAAAGCGAAAGAACAAAGGGATTCAAAATATTAACCCTTAATTTTAAACCATGAAAGCTTTTAACC
>JAVHSM010000047.1:0-11128 GCA_036172155.1 Candidatus Magasanikiibacteriota bacterium | reverse complement strand
GGTAAATGCTTGCTCCATATTATTTAAAATTAATAATTTTTTAAATTGTTTAAGAGGCTGGAATATCTTTCAATGAGTGAGCATTTTCACAGCGAACGAATGAAAGATATTTCAGCTGACAAAATTAAGATAAAACCAATTTTTTCACAATCTTTTCTTCCTTGTATGCTTCCAAAATATCCCCAACTTCTAATTTTAATTTTCCATCAAAATGAGCGCCACACTCGGTACCTTCTGGAACTTCTTTTACTTCTTGTTTGCCAGTCTGCAAATGAGACAAAGCACCTTTGCCGATAATTTCTTTATCTCTCTTCACGCGCACCTTGCAATCTTTTTGCAATTTGCCCATTTCCACACGGCCACCGACAATCATATAACCTTTTTCAGTTCTAAAGATAGCCATTACTTTTAAATTGCCCAACTCAGTAACAATTAATTCCGGATTTAATAATTTTTCTAATTCATCTTTGGCAAAATTCAGCAAATCATAAATCACTTTATATTGTTTGAATTGCACACCAGTATTATGCATCATTTCATTGGCCAACGAACTATTAGCCACATTAAAACCAACAATCACCGAACCGGTAGCGCTCGCTAGCGAAACATCGTCAGCGGTAATATTTCCCAATCCTTTTCCTACAACTTTCACACCCACTTCTTCGTTTTTAATTTTTTCCAAAGATGAAGTAATCGCTTCCAACGATCCAAGCATGTCCGCTTTGATAACCAAATTGAATGATTTGTGTTTTTCTTCGGCTTCGGTATCACCAGCGGCGGCGATTGGTCTTTGTTCAGCACCGGTATTTTGGACACGTTTTGTTTTCAAATTTATATCAGTAGCAGTGGCAACACTGCCAACATCTAAAATATCACCAACGCGTGGGGCTAATTTGAAACCCAAAATACGCACTGGTGTACTAGGCGTGGCCTCCAACATATTATCACCGCGATAATTTTTCATCGCCCGCACCTTGCCATATATTTCACCATTGACCACCAGCGGATCATTCATTTTTAAAATGCCGGTTTGTACCAACACAGTAGCCACCGGACCCTGTCCTTTGTCCACATGTGCTTCAATCACCGTACCGGCCGCTTTTCTATTAGCATCAGCTTTAATAGTGTCGGTATGCATTTCGGCTACCAACAAAATCGTATCCAAAAGTTTATCAATATGTAAATTGTTTTTAGCAGAAATTTCTACCATCGGCACATCGCCACCCCAATCATCTGGAATAAGACCATGTTTGGAAAGTTCTGTTTTGGCTTTTTGAACATCAGCACTTTCTTTATCGATTTTATTCAAAGCTACTACTACTGGTAATTTGGCCGCTTTGATAATGTTAATAGCTTCAACAGTTTGAGGCTTTACACCATCATCAGCCGCTACTACCAAGATAGCGATATCCGCCACCTTCGCACCACGCGAACGCATAACAGTGAATGCTTCGTGACCTGGAGTATCGATAAAAGTAAGTTTTGTTTTGGCTTTAGTTTTTGGTGCAGTCCATTCTACCTGATAAGCACCAATATGTTGAGTAATACCACCAGCTTCACTTGCGACTACATTGGTACTACGAATCGCATCGAGCAATTTTGTTTTACCGTGATCAACATGACCCATAACTACCACTACTGGCGGACGAGCAGTACCATCGGTACCACCTTGCAATAAAATCTTTTCTAAATTTTGTAAATGAGTTGGATCTTCATCAACCACTGAAACTTGAGAAGCTTCAGAAGTTTTGAAACCAAGTCCTTCAGCAATCAAAACTGCACTATCATGATCAATTTTTTCATTTTGATTGGCCAAGATGCCATTTTTCATCAATTCCAAAATCAATTTGTTGATAGGAATATTGAGGCGATCGGCAAATTCACGCACAGTTAAAACTGGCGGAATTTCTATCACAATACCACTCTCTTGACGCATCTGTTTTTCTAATTCTTTTTCTTTTTCTTTTTCTTTGCGCTCACGCTCTTCCACTACAAATTTCATTCGACGCCAATCGCGCTGAATTTGTTGGGCGACACGATCGTCAATTTTGACGGCGCGAGCACCAATATCAAAACCAAACTCAGGCAAGATTTGCAAAAGTTTAACTGGATGAACTTTGAGTTGTCGAGCTAGTTCTGTTACATTCATATTCCACAGTATATATGCAAATAAGCCAAAAGTCAAATACCACCCAAAAACTAAATTTGCGGTTTCCTATTCTTATGGTAGTATATCCATATTATAAAAATATGGATCAAACTTTCTTAAACCAAGACTTCATTTTGGTAGATAAACCAGTCGGCTGGACCAGCTTTGATGCAGTGAATTTTGTGCGTGGCAAATTGCGTATTGCTACCGGCAACAAAAAGATCAAAGTCGGGCATGCGGGCACTCTTGACCCTTTTGCGACTGGGTTGCTTATTATTGCGGCCGGCCGAGAAAATACCAAGAGAATTGATGAATTCAAAGCAATGCCAAAAACCTATGTAGCCACCATTAGATTAGGGGCAACTTCGGACACTTTTGATTGCACCGGAGTGATCACACCAACTAAAGTATTAATAGAAAAAACAGATTCCCGTTTGCACGGGAATGACAGTAAAAATTACATCAAAAATATAATCAAAACATTCATTGGTATTCAACCCCAACTTCCACCGATGTATTCAGCCAAAAAAATCAACGGCCAATGTCTATACGATCTGGCCCGCAAAGGCATTACGATAGAAAGACAACCAAACGAGATCACAATTTTTGACATCAAACTTCTAGACTATACCTATCCAAACTTATCTATAGAAGTCATCTGTTCCACCGGCACCTATATCCGCACCCTAGCTTATGATATTGGCAACAAACTTGAAGTTGGCGCCTACTGTCAAGAATTGCGTCGCACCTCTATTGGACAGTATAATGTAGCTGACGCTCAAAAAATTGAAAAATAATTAAAATTACCAAGGGATTCCTCGACTCCTTTTCAGTCGCTCGGAATGGCAGTTTTTAGCCAAAATTGACATTTTTTTGACTTCGCGCTATAATTAAATTATTAAATATTAATACCGAGACGATTGAAATAACAGCGACGCAAGTAAAACCTTAAAAATGTGCTTAAACTAGCTACAAATCTCAATATTTTACCGGCTGAATTGACAAAAACATTAGCTTCAAAAATGCCAAATTTTTGTTATTTTGCTTTGAATTTTGATTCCCAACTTGTCAGATAGATTGTAGTTGCTCACTTTTGGTTTTTACCTGTGTTCATGTCGTTTGTGCGATATGAAGCTGTTTACTTTCAGTTTTCTCTGAAAGTTTTTTTTATTATGAACCAATTTATTGTACTAATAGTAGCTACCGTAGCTGCTGGCGTCGGGGTTGGCATCGGCTATCTCTTACGCAAACAAGTTGCTCGCGCTCAGGCCAATTCACTCGAAGCAACCGCCGACCGTATCTTGACCGAAGCCAAAACTAAACAGCAGGAATTAATTATCGAGGGAAAAGAAAAAGCCCAAAAAGTCATTGACGAGGCCAAACATGAAGAAAAGCAAATTCGTGCCGACATGCACAACGCTCAAGAACGTTTGGAAAAACGTGAAACCGTATTTGATCAAAAATTGTTAGAATTTCAAGAAACTCAAAAAGTTTTACAGGAAAAAATCGAAAAGGTAAAGGCTATAAAACAAGAAGTGGAAAACCTCAAACTCCAACAGGCTGATAAACTCCAACAGGTCGCCAACTTAACCAAAGAAGAAGCTAAATTGGAATTACTCTCAATGGTAGAAGAAGAAAGCAAAGCTGACCTATTTATGCGCATTGCCAAATTGGAACGTGAAAGTTCCGATGTCTATGACGAAAAAGCGCGCGATATTATTATCGAAGCTATCCAACGTACCGCTTCTTCTCATAGTGCCGAAACTACTTCCTCAGTAGTCCATCTGCCAAGTGAAGAAATGAAGGGTCGTATTATCGGCAAAGAAGGTCGCAATATCAAAGCGATTGAAAAACTTACCGGTTGTGAAATTATCATTGATGATACTCCCGAGTCTATTATGGTTTCCTGTTTCTCACCTATCCGCCGTGAAGTTGCTCGTTTGACTTTAGAAAAATTGATGGCCGATGGCCGTATTCAACCGGCTCGTATCGAAGAGTTTGTGGAAAAAGCCAAAATAGACTTATCGGTGATTATTAAAAAAACCGGTGAAGAAGCTCTATACAAAATGAACATCGTCGGGTTGGATCCAAAATTGGTAAACATTGTCGGTCGTTTGAAATATCGTACCAGTTATGGCCAAAATATTTTGAATCATTCCATGGAAGTGGGTTATCTATCCGGAATTATTGCCGCCGAACTTGGCGTTGATCAGACCAAAGCACGCAAGGCCGGCTTCTTCCACGATATCGGCAAGGCGGTGGATCAAGAAACCCAAGGATCACATCCGGAAATCGGCTACGCCATTTTGAAAAAATTCAATATGGATGAAGATATTTGCCAAGCCGCGCGCGATCATCATTTGGACAAACCGGAAAGTATTTTTGCTTGTATTGCCAAAGCCGCTGACGCTATCTCCGGCGCTCGCATCGGCGCTCGCAAAGATTCGTTTGAACAATTTGTCGCTCGTTTGGAAGAATTGGAAAAGACCGTTAGCTCATTTCCCGGTATTGATAAAGTTTACGCTATTCAAGCCGGTCGTGAAGTGCGCGTATTTGTAAAACCAAATGAAGTGGACGACTACAACGCGTTCCAATTAGCCAAAGATATTGCACATAAAGTAGAAGAAGAGTTACAATATCCAGGTGAAATTCGCATTACTGTTATTCGTGAAAATCGTATCGTAGAATACGCTCGCTAAAAAAATATTTAACAAAAAAAATAAAAGCTAGACTGTGGACAAGTAATTATTGCTTATTGTAGCCAAAATAAACTAGCTGTGGTATAATAATTTTGTCGAAATAAAAAGATTGTCCAGAAATAGTCAGGGCAATGAAAAAAACTTAATTTAAGAACGGAGGTGAATTTATGAATAAAGCCGAATTAGCACAAGCATTGGCAGAAAAGTTGAATGTTTCAAAACGTGAAGCAGAAGACTTTTTGAACACTTTTGTGGAAATGGTTACTTCCAACTTGAAGAAGGGTGAAGAAGTAGTTTTAACAGGTTTTGGAGCTTTCAGTTCCAAACTACGTGCCGCTCGCACTGGTGTTAACCCACAAAACCCAACTCAGAAAATCAATATTCCAGCTGTTAAGGTTCCAAAATTCAAAGCCGGAAAAGCTCTAAAAGATGCTCTAAAATAAATTGTTAGCAAACAAAAAAATCCCCTTGAGAGTACTCTGGGGATTTTTTTATTTGTTGAGTGGACAATGGCACCCCAGCGAGGGAGGGTGTCACATCGTCACTTCGCTCCTCCTGTGGAAACCTTCTGGTTTCCACAAACTTTCCTGCGCAATGTGGGGAAATACTTTCCCCACCACCCCTTGGTTCGACCCTCCTTTTAAAAAAATGATACACTTAAAAGTGTATCATTTTGTGTCAAGGGGGAGGGTTGAACTCCCGACCTCAGCGTTATGAATGCTGTGCTCTAGCCAACTGAGCTACCCTGACAAGTGATTGATATAGTAGCAAAAAAATATTAGAAAGTCAATATAAAAACCGTCATGATTTTTTAAAGCGGTTTTTATATAATTTTTATTTTATCTTTTATTTATTAACCCCACATATTTACTAAAACTAAAATATACAATATAATTATGTGGTAAATACTAAACTAAAAAAATAATATGTCAAAAATCGGTATAATTGGCGGGTCGGGCCTGGATAATCCAAATATTTTAGAAAACACAAAAGATATAGAAGTGAATACTCCCTATGGCGCACCTAGTTCCCCGCTCAAAACCGGTACTATTGGTGGCCAAGAAGTAATATTGCTAGCTCGTCATGATCGCGAACATACCACCCCTCCCACACAAGTAAACTTTCGCGCGAACCTCTGGGCGCTCAAATCAGCGGGTTGTACTCATATATTAGCAACTACCGCTGTCGGATCTTTAAAATTAGAAATCGGCCGTGGAGATCTCGTGATTTTGGATCAATTTATTGATTTTACTCGTCATCGCGCTATTACCTATTTTGAAAAATTTGAACCAGGCATAATGAAACACACACCGATGGCTGATCCTTTCGATAAAACATTGCGCGAGTTGATGATCAAAGGTTGTGAAGAATTAAATATCAAATATCACAAAACCGGTACCATCGTGACTATTGAAGGTCCGAGATTTTCAACACGCGCCGAAAGCAAAATGTTTCGTGCTTGGGGTGCCGAAATTATCAATATGACCACAGGACCAGAAGCCGCTTTGGCCAACGAACTAGGCGTCCCCTACGCCGCCGTCGCCATGTCCACCGATTATGATTGTTGGAAAGAAGATGAGGAACCAGTAACTTGGGAAGCGGTCATGGAAATTTTTAAAAATAATGTGACCAAAGTGACCGATTTACTCACCAATATTATTCCTAAAATTTAATACAGACCTGTCATTCCCGCAAAAGCGGGAATGACATTAAAATATTATTATGTTGAATGATCTAAAAAACAAAATTCGTACCGTTCCCAATTGGCCAAAACCAGGAATAATGTTTAGAGATATTACCACCCTACTCAATGACGCGGACAGTTTTAAAAAAACAATTGATTTGTTGGTGGAGAGATACAAAGACACAGCGATCGATAAAGTGACCGGTATTGAATCACGCGGATTTATCATCGGCGCTGTGTTGGCCTACAAACTAGGAGTTGGTTTTGTACCAATTCGCAAAAAAGGCAAACTACCGGCCGATGTGATCTCCCAAGAATATGCTCTGGAATACGGTACGGATAAAATAGAAATTCATGCCGATGCTTTTTCGGCCGGTGAAAAAATATTATTGGTAGATGATCTGATAGCCACTGGCGGCACGGCCATAGCCGCCTGTAATTTATTAAAAAAACTACATGGTGATGTAGTGGAGTGTTGTTTTATCATCGATCTACCAGATCTTGGTGGCAAGAAAAAATTGGAAGACGCCGATTACAAAACTTTTGCGTTGGTGGAATTTGAAGGGGAATAAATTTAAAAATTTTTAACAATAAACTCATTCGTAATTTTTTCTACCGCCGCCGCATTCACCGCGTTTTCCATCAGCTCGATTCGCAACTCTTTTGCCTTATCAAAACCGTTTACATAGGCTTTGTAATGCTTTTTCATAATATTAAAATCTTTTTCTCCACCCAAAAGTTTTTCAAACAAATGAGTATGTTCAATCATTGCCTTTAATTTTTGTTCTACTGAAATTTCTGTTCCTACCAGTTTGCGATTGAACACCCACGGATTACCAAAAATCCCTCGCCCGATCATCACGCCATCACAGCCAGTTTCTGTTACCAGAGTATACGCCTGCTCCAAATTTAATACATCCCCATTTCCCAAAATTAAAGTCCTGTCTTTTCCATCTTCACAAAAAGCGTCACGAATCTGCACCGCTTCTTTGACATGCTCCCAACGCGCCGGCACCAGTGACATTTCTTTGCGTGTCCGAGCGTGAATAGTTATCGCCGCCGGTTTTGTCTGTAATAATATCGGCAACCACTGCGACAAAGTATTTTTACTATAACCAATTCTAGTTTTTACCGATACCGGCAAATCACCAGCACCTTCTTTTGTAGCCAAAATTATTTCTTGCGCTAGTGAAGGATTTTGCATCAATTTTGCCCCCGCCCCCTGCTTTTCTACATTTTTATCGGGACAGCCCATATTGATATCTATCCCATCAAATTTTAATTCTTTTAATAATTGTGCTGTCTTAAAAAAATTTTCCGGTTTTGAACCAAAAATTTGCGCAACTATCGGTCGTTCGCTTTTATCATATTGAAGATCAACCAAAAGCCGATCTCGACCACGGGAACACAAACCATCACAAGAAACAAATTCAGTCCAAGTCACATCCGGCTTACCATATTTGGCCAATAGACACCGAAAAGCGGCATCGGTGACATTGGACATCGGGGCCAGAACCATTATCGGCTTTTTCAAATTTTTCCAAAATCCTTTAATCATAAAAGATATTTCCTCAATATTATCATATATTTAGCCAAAAAAGTCAACCACAAAAAAAATATATCGTTTACAAAAAGCAAAAATTCTGTTAGTCTTTGTTCATTATGGCTACACTTTTAACTATAGAAAAATTAAATAAGTCATACCACCAACAAGCACTTTTTAAAGACGCGGATTTGGCTATTCATAGTAAACAAAAAATTGGTGTCATTGGACGCAATGGGGCTGGAAAATCCACTCTTTTCCGGATGATCGTCGGTCAAGAAAAAGAAGACTCCGGCATTATCGCCATTCAACCAATCACCCGTCTAGGATATCTGGAACAACACCAAACAATAAATCCGAATGAAACCGTATTGGAATTTTTGGAATGCACTACCGAAAAAGAAAACTGGCAATGCGCCAAAGTAGCTGGAAAATTTGAAATAAAAAATGAACTACTCAGCGCGAAACTTTCTTCTCTTTCTGGCGGTTACCAAATACGCGTTCGCCTATCTTCGATGTTGCTCAAAGAACCAAATCTTTTTTTATTGGATGAGCCAACTAATTACCTCGATGTACATACCCAACTTTTACTGGAAAAATTTTTACGCGATTATAGCGATTCATTTCTTATCATTTCTCACGATCGCGAATTTCTCAAACGCACTTGTGACCAAACTCTTGAAATTGAACAAGGTGGCATGACACTTTTCCCCCGCCCCATTGATGAATATTTGGAATATAAAGAAGAGCGTCTCGCTTTTGCCAAATTATACAATAAAAAAATCGAACGCGAGCAAAGACATCTCCAAAATTTCGTGGATAAATTTCGCTACAAAGCTAGCAAGGCTTCACAAGCACAAAGCAAATTAAAGGCGATTGAAAAATTAAAAAAACTGGATATTCAAAGTCCGCTGTCCACAGTAAAAATCCACATCCCCAATGTCGAAACAAAAAAAGGTTTACTTTTTAGATGTGAAAAACTCGCTATCGGTTATCCGGAAAAAACTATCGCCGAAAATATTACGCTCGACATCGATCGCGGCGAACATGTCGCCATACTCGGTGACAATGGCCAAGGTAAAACTACTTTTCTCAAAACTTTGGCTGGCGAACTTCTAGCTGTTGGCGGCAAATTCAAATGGGCAGTGGATACCACTTTCGCCTACTACGCCCAACATGTACCCAACGCTCTAAATCCCGAAGATAAAGTCTGGACACACCTGCGCGCGACCGCTCCCGGCGATATCAATGATGAAGAAATATTAAAAATGGCCGGAAACTTTTTATTCCGTGACAGTGATTTGGAAAAATATATTTCGATGCTCAGCGGCGGTGAAAAAGCCCGTCTTTGTTTAGCTAGTATTTTATTATCCAAAAGCAAAGTTCTTTTGCTCGACGAACCGACTAACCATCTCGATTTTGAAACTGTCGAAGCACTTGGGTTGGCATTACAAGAATTCAACGGCACGGTTTTATTTATCAGTCACAATCGCACTTTTGTAAATTCCATCGCCACTATGATTATCGAAGTAAAAAATGGCGAGGTGCGACGCTACCCCGGTACTTATGAAGAATACATTTACAATCTGGAACAATCCATAGAGCCGGAAGAAAAAAACATAGAATCTGTCATTCCCGTGACCAGTCATTCGACCGGTTTTAAACAAACCGGACTCTCTGAAAATTTAAAAACCAATGAAGAAAAAAAACAGCGTTATGAGGAAATAAAAGAAGAAAAAAAGAAATTGAAAAAAATAGAAGACGACATTTACGAAATGGAAAAAGAAAAAACTCGGCTATTGCGTAAACAATCAAAAGATCCACAAAAATTTTCTCTTGATGATTATCGACATTTAGGCGACATTGACCAAGAGATAAAAAATAAAGAAGAACAGTGGCTTGTGATTCAAGAAAAAATAGAAGGTTAGAAAAAAACTAAAAAAATGGGGTGCCGGCAATAATTACCTTTGAGCGGATTATGGAGCCGAAGCGACATCCTTTTGCCCTCGCGGGCAAAAAAAGCGAAAAGGTCATTATTGTTGGTGCTCCATTTTTTGAATTTCAGAAATACTGTTATAATACAATCTCTTAAATATAATACTATGCAATTACATAATGAGAACCATTTCACTTCCAATGCGGTCGTACGCGATATTATTATCGGCATGTCCGATGGTTTGACAGTACCGTTCGCTTTGGCCGCTGGCCTATCTGTCGCTGTACCTAGCACCGCGCTAATCGTTGTAGCTGGACTGGCGGAAATTTCTGCCGGCGCCATTTCTATGGGATTGGGCGGATATTTGGCAACCAAAAATGATTACGAACATTATTATCACGAACAAAAACGTGAACAAGAAGAAATAATAAAAATGCCAGAAAAAGAAAAATCCGAAGTGGTTGAAATTTTAAAAGATTATGGAATAAATCAAGAAGAAACCGTGCCAATAATAAAATCTTTTGAAAAAAATCCAACCGGCTGGGTGAATTTTATGATGCGTAATGAATTAAATTTGGAAAAACCGGATAAAAATAGAATAATCAAAAGCCCTCTGGCAATCGCTCTATCGTATATAGTTGGCGGGATGATCCCATTGATACCATATATGTTGACCACCGATCCGCTACGAGCATTATTATTTTCAGCGTTATTAACTTCCTTGGCTTTGTTAATTTTCGGATATATTAAAGCGAAACTTATTGGCGCCAAACCTCTTAAAAGTGCTATACTAATGTTGATAATTGGCGGCCTGGCCGCCAGTGTCGCCTATTTTGTCGCCAAACTTTTTTAAAAGCAACAATACTACCAACCCATCAAAATACAATCGCTTGCGATTCTGGATTTTTTTCAAAAAATTAATAATTTGTTTTTTTGACAAAAACCCTTCACGCGCGCCAATTTTTTGAATGGCAAAAGCATCACCCGCTCCGGTTTTTTCCACTACTGGCAAATCAACAATATCTTGAAAATAAAAATTTTTTCCGTCAAAACAGCGGGCTCCATGTGAACCGTCGGTAATAATAACTATCTCCGATCCATATTCTTTTATTGTCAT
>JAVHSM010000046.1:0-11429 GCA_036172155.1 Candidatus Magasanikiibacteriota bacterium | reverse complement strand
ATTTGCATAGTCCTTGGGTTAACAAGGAGTGCAGGATGTATCTTAACTTATGCAGAGCTTGGGCTGGAAAAACGCCGAAATTGTGCTATACTCTATAAATAAAGACACTGTCGCCAAATAACAAAAATCGTTCAATTGTCATTCTGAATACCCGCTTTCGCGAGTATAAATTCCATGAAGAATCCCTTGTGTCGGACGCTAGGGGATCCTTCTCCGCCTTTGACGGATCAGGGTGACATTTGGCGACAACATCATAAATGATAATTAACTAGGTTTTATGAAAGTAGCTGTAATTGGCGGAGGTGCCGCCGGCATGATGTGTACCGCCACGCTCAACGAATCAAATTCCGATATTGAAGTAATTTTAATAGAAAAAAATGATTCACTAGGCAAAAAAGTGGTCATCTCCGGCGGTGGTCGCTGTAATGTCACCACCGGCATCACCGATATCAAAACCGTTTTAACCAAATATCCACGCGGTGAAAAATTTTTATTTTACGCCATGCATCATTTTTCACCAGATGATGTTTATGCTTGGTTTGAAAATCATGATGTGCCGCTCAAATGCGAAAAAGACATGCGTGTATTTCCGGTTTCCAATAACGGTCAAGACATAGTAAATGTTTTTAATGAAATTTTTAAAAAAAATAAAACAGAAATACTTTTCAAACATGCTGTCAATAAAATCGAAAAAACCGAAACGGGATTTTCGATAAGTTTTAATGGTCAGCCATCTATTTTGGTAGATAAAGTAATTTTGGCGCTAGGTGGTCAGACTTATCGCCAAACCGGATCCAACGGTGATGGCTACACACTAGCCGAATCACTCGGTCATACCATCACCCAGCTAGTACCGAGTCTACATTCTTTTATTACCGCCGAAAAATGGCCTGGAACTTTGGCTGGTATGTCTTTTGCCAAAGCCACGATCAGCGCCGATTGTGTCAAACCAAATAGTTTTACTGGTCCGTTTTTATTTACTCATTCCGGCATCAGTGGCCCAGCTGTTTTTGCACTTTCATCTCTAGTGGCCTTTATTTCAGTTGGACAAAAAAGACCGCTTAAAATTTTTGTTGATTTTCTCCCCGATATCACCGTCGAAGAAGTTTTCAAAACATTACAAGCAGTTGCCAAAGAAAATCCGAAAAAAATATTTAAACATACACTGCATCATTTTTTACCGCTCAATCTTTGCGAAGCGCTTTGTGAATATTCCAAAGTATATAGTCACAAAAAGAACGCCGAAGTTAGTAAAAATGAATTTTTTGAAGCCGCCACTTTATTAAAAAAAGTACCACTGGTTGCCATCGGCAGGGGATCAGGCGATGAATTCGTCACTGCCGGCGGAGTAGAGCTAAAAGAAATCGACCCGCGCACCATGGAATCCAAAATTTGCCCAGGACTATATTTTGCCGGTGAAATCATGAATATCGACGGCTTTACC
Source organism: Candidatus Magasanikiibacteriota bacterium (assembly GCA_036172155.1). Lineage (GTDB taxonomy): Bacteria > Patescibacteriota > Patescibacteriia > Magasanikbacterales > GWA2-37-8 > CAIOJG01. The sequence continues at coordinate 9,985 of JAVHSM010000046.1, read as the reverse complement.
GGCGGTTTCAACCTTCAAGCATCATGGGCGACTGGCCACGCCACAGGGGCAAGCATAGCCAAATTATCTTAAATTTACTGTGCATTAACACAAATTTTAGCTACTAGGGGTTGACAAGAACTGTTTTTTATGCTATACTCTCGCTATTAAGAATCTCAGCTGGAAATATAGTCGGATTTCAGCGGTGATACAAAATCTTATTTTATTCATTTTCAATTATTCTATGAACGGAACTATCAAAAGTTTGATCGTTGACAAGAATTTTGGCTTCATTACTCCAGAAGATGGCAGTAAAGATGTATTTTTTCATGCTTCTGGTCTTTCAGAAGGTGTAGATTTCAGCCAATTACGTGTTGGAGACAAGGCATCATTTGATGTAGAGCAATCCGATAAAGGACCTCGCGCTATCAATGTTGTATTGGCTTAATACCAATCTCGATAATAAAATCCCCCTTATTATTTAAGGGGGATTTTATTTGAAAATTTATCGCAAATCTTTGGTCTGTTATAGTATATTTACTACCACCGAACAGCTTGAAGAATATTTATTTCGGTGGTGCTAATTAGACTATATGTCAAATGTAACTCAACCGGTCGTATCCGATTTTCAGAGTTTGGGTATTTCACCTAGACTTCTCCAAATTTTAGAACAGCTAAAATTTACTCAACCTACTCCTATCCAACACCAGTCCATTCCTCCGGCCTTAGAAGGCAAGGATATCGTTGGTATTGCGCAAACCGGCACTGGCAAAACGCTGGCTTTTGGTTTGCCGATGATTCAGCGTCTTGGAATTAATCAAGGACAAGGATTGATTCTTTTGCCAACTCGCGAACTCGCTTTGCAGGTGGCCGAAACTTTACAAAAAATCGGACGCAGTAGCGGTCTCAAAACTGCTACGCTAATTGGCGGTGCTTCGATGTTTATGCAAATACAAAGCTTGCGCCGTCAACCACATATCATCATTGCCACTCCGGGCAGATTGATGGACCATCTCAAACAAAATAATCTTAGATTAAACAGTATTAAAATTATCGTGCTGGATGAAGCCGACCGCATGTTTGATATTGGTTTTGCTCCTCAAATCAAACAGGTTTTGGGATTGATCCCAAAAGCCGGAAGACAGATTATGCTTTTCTCGGCTACTATGCCGCCAGCGATTTTACAAATTGCTTCTATGCACATGACGATGCCTTTGCGCATTGAAGTGGCACCAGCTGGCACCTCTGCTACGAAAGTTGAGCAAGAAATTTTCATGGTGAATAGAGATGTAAAATTACAATTACTGGAAAAAATGTTGATGGACTATAAAGGAACCATTTTGGTTTTTTGTCGCACCAAACATAGTGTGAAAAAAATCGCTTTGGCTATTCGCCAAATGGGACACAAATCATCTGAAATACATTCCAATCGTACACTATCTCAACGCCGCGAAGCTCTGGATGGTTTCAAATCCGGAAAATATCGCGTGTTGGTAGCGACCGACATTGCCGCTCGCGGTATTGATGTGATCGGTATCGAAGTAGTGATCAATTATGATTTACCGGAAAATTCCGAAGATTATGTGCACCGTATCGGTCGTACTGGCCGTGCTGGCTATGCCGGTCGTGCTATCTCGTTTGCCACTCCAGATCAGCGTGGTGATGTGAAAAGTATCGAAAGACTGATTCGTAAGGTCTTGCCAATAAAAACTATTTTACCGGAATTACCTCCTCGTCGTGCTATGCCAGCATCGGATAGTAGAGATTCATCTCCTTATCGAGGTGATTATAAACCACGTTCTGGATCTGGTAGTTTTTCTCCACATCGTAGAAGTCAGCCGGGGCGCAATAGCAGACCTAGTAGACCAGGTGGGTTTAGTAGATTTAGATAAAATTCCATTCAGATTTAAATAACAAAAAAAGACGTACCCTACAAAGTGACTTTTTCGCTCTCCTCGCCATGCGAATGGCTCAGGGAATCGCCTGCGGGCTCATAACCCGCTCAAAAGTAACTTTGTAGGGTACGTCTTTTTTAATTTGTCATTCTGAGTGAAACGAAGAATCCCTTATGTTTTAACCACCAAGGGATCCTTCTCCGCCTTTGGCGGATCAGGATGACATTTTTATTATTTTCTGTTTTTTAATACAACCCCAACCCACAACGACAATCCTCCCAGCAAATATCCAACCAACACATCGCTCAAATAATGCACACCCAAATAAAGTCGTGAGAAGCCAATCGCCAGCATTAAAATAATACTGACGATTAAAATTATATTTTTTACAATTTTACTTTGAATATTCATCCATAAATAATAAACAACAAATCCATAAAATGCGACGGCGATGGTCGCGTGTCCGCTTGGCATAGAATAGGAACTTTCAAGATACACGGCATTTAGCGGGCGAGCGCGGTGAAAAACTATTTTTGCCAACCCGCTAACTGCTGTACTACCAACTATAGTAACTAAAAAAGGTAGAATATAATCTTTTTTCTTTTGGTACCAAAGATATAAAATTACCAAAACAATTAGTATGGCGACCAACTTTACCTCTCCCAAGTAAGTTACTATTTTAAAAACTTTAACTAAAAAAGGATTCCTGCTAGCAATTAGCCATAAATTTAATTTTAGATCAGCCGAGGCAATTATTGAAAGAAAATTTTGCATATATTTTTAATTTTAAAATGTTTTTAGTTGTCATCCTGAACGCAGTGAAGGATTCCTTTGTGTATATCTTACCACTAAATTGAAGGGATTCTTCGCTTCACTCAGAATGACAGTCAACAAAAGTTATAATAATTATAAACTAAAATCTACTGTGCGTCAAAATTTGTCAGATAATCTATTTGATAGTATAATTCAATCAACTCATTGATTTTGTTTTATTATGACCGCGCGATTAAAGGCTCTTTTGCTTAAGTTAAAATTAGCCGCCAATCCGGAGAAAGCCAAAATTTTGAGTGGATTTTTTAAAACCGGCAAAGGACATTACGGAGAAGGGGATATTTTTTGGGGGATTACTGTGCCGATTCAGCGTAAAATCGCCAAGTCATATATTGATTTATCTTTGACCGATATTCAATATTTGTTGGACAGCAAAATCCATGAATATCGACTAATGGCTTTGATTATTTTAATAACGCAATTTAAAAAATCCGATAATCCAGCGAAAGAAAAAATTTATAAATTTTATTTAAAAAATTATCAGAATATAAATAACTGGGATCTGGTGGATATTTCGGCGCCCAACATAGCAGGCGAGTGGTTGAAAGATAAACCGAAAGATATACTGTACAAATTAGCCAACGGTAAAAATTTATGGGGCAAACGGATCGCCATTATTGCTACTTTAAATTTTATTAGAAATGGATATTTTGACGAGACTTTTAAAATTTCTGAAATGCTGATAAATGACAAACACGATCTGATTCACAAAGCCATCGGCTGGATGTTGCGCGAAGTAGGGAAGCGAGATGAAAAAAAAGAAAAAGATTTTTTAGACAAACATTGCAAACAAATGGCGCGCACCACCTTGCGTTATGCTATTGAAAGATTTACTAAAAAAGAAAGAAAACATTATTTATTATGCAGTCAACTATAAATATATCCATACCACCAAAAAAACGCAACCATTTTATTTCCTATATCAAAGGCTATTCTATTATTGCGGTATTATTGATTCACATGATTGACTGGTCAAATATTGCAATAAACCCGCTAGGTAACTGGCTAAAAGAACTGCTTTATCCGGGAGTTTTTTTCTTTATGGCGACTTCGGGCAGTGTGATATATATTGCTTATGCCAAATCTGAAACTTGGATTAAACCGGCCAAAAAACTATTTTGGCGTGGTTTGCAATTAATCGGGATTTACTATTTATATAATATTATAAAATTGTTCATCTACGATTTTTCCAAAGAACCTTTTTATTGGCAATATACCCAACACAACCAGATGACACTTTCCAATATATTATTATTGAAATCTTACTCGGTACCGATTTCTATTTTATTGACTATTGGCGTATTGATTATGCTTTCGCCAATACTTTTATATATTTCCAAAAAAATTAAATTTGCCAATGCGATTATTGTTACTCTATTTGTTGGTTTGTTAGGATCGGTTTATGGTTATTCTTGGAACGGGCCAATATCAAATTTTTTGTTTTCTCGCAACTATGTTATGTTTCCAGTTGCGCTGTGGTCAATTCCATTTTTGGCCGGATATTTGTTAGCCTCTTTTGGGTTTGAAGAAAAAAAGAAATGGTGGTTGGCAATATTTTTTCCACTAGCAGTTATTTTTTACTATTGGCAAACAAAAACAGGTGCGTCACTCAAACCTTCTTTTTCAATGTATCCACTAAAACCATACTACATAGTGGCATCATTATTTTTTGTCAGTCTTTTATTTTATCTTTTTTCTTGGTCGGAAAATTTATCTATACCTTTGGTAAAATACAAATTGGCAGTGATAAGATTTTTGGGGGACTTTACTTTGTCTGTTTATATTTGGCATTGGATCATAGTGGACACCACCATCTGGATATTTTTTCCAAACACAAAATTAATCTGGCTCACTGTGCCGATATTTTTGTTGACATTTATCTATATCAAACGCGATAAGTTCAAAGAGTACCTTCAAAATCAAGTATAAAAAAAACTCCAACAAATAGTCGGAGAGCTCAAATTTAGAATGGACCCGCCTGTGCAGTACCCCACTCATTCTACCTATTCAGTTGTAGTGGGATTGCCGATTATTCGGCGAGGCGGGTTTTGGCTTCGGCAAAGACTGCGCGGTTGTCCTCGATCCACTCTAACAAGTCCAGAGTGGAAAACTTCCACGTTTCTTTTCTTCCATCTCCCCAATCGATGTGCACCAGACATGCCACTTTGACATTTTTGAACAAGTACTTCAACTGCCTTTTCGCCGTAATGGTGAATTGTAGTTGCTGGACAAGATTGATGTCATAGCGGTGAGCCAAAGCACACGGAATATGAGGCATCAGCGGAATGTCGTTGATTTGCTTCTTGGCCAGACCGATGTAAATCTGGAGGAAGCCAAAAACATCAGCACGAATAGGTTTTCCGACAGCGATGGCGAACGGCTTGACCAGCTTAGCAAGCAGAGGATACCCAGCATTGGTCAGCAGATACGCGACGAAGTCAGCAAACACCTTGTCAAGCGAGGCCGCCGGCGAATTGTACGCCAATGTGATAGGACCTCCGGCCACCCCGACATGTTGTCGACGTTCCATCCCCTTACTATGTAGATGGTCGCCGTAGTCTTTGACTTGATCGCAGTCCGGACAAGCACAAACGACCCCTTGACGAGGAAGTTTGTCCTCGTTGACCCTGTGAAACTTCCCTTCCCTGACGGCCATTTCGGCCACAAAACGGTCGAACTTGCTTAGAGTTATAGTAGCCATGAAAGCCTCTTTTTTGCTGAGGTTGATGGTTTCTTTGCCGTATGCACCGTGCATGGGCGACTTGTTGCCAACCTACTTTAGATTGGCACCACACATCCCACGACGGCACATTTTCAAAGAACAATGCATAAGCATATACCCGCTTTTTTTGATTGTCAATACTTTTTTTGACATTTATCCACTTTTTTACTATAATAAGGCAATAATTCTAAAAAATCTTATGTTATATTCCAAATTATTCGGTAAAACTAGCAAGGCAGTATCAGCGGACGAAGAAAGTATCAACGCCCAATTTCTTATTCGAGGTGGTTTTATCAACAAACAAATGGCTGGTGTCTACAACTATTTGCCGCTTGGTTTGAGCGTTTTAACAAAAATTCAGAATATTATTCGCGAGGAAATGACGACCGCTGGAGCCAATGAAATCCTCATGCCGGCACTTACTCAAGAAGAAAGCTACAAAACCACCGGCCGAGATAATATGGATATTTTATTTCGTACCGAAGGCCCAAGTGGAGCAAAATATTTTCTCAATCCAACCCATGAAGAAGTGGTGACACCGTTAGTGCAAAAATATGTTTTTTCATATCAAGATTTGCCACTTGCAGTTTTTCAAATTCAAAATAAATACCGTAATGAAGCTCGCGCCAAATCCGGTATCTTGCGTGGCCGTGAATTCAATATGAAAGATTTATATTCATTTCATGCAAATGAAGAAAGTTTAAATGGCTATTATGAAATGATGAAAAAAGTTTATTTCAAAGTTTATGATCGGTTGGGTTTGGGTGCGATGACTGTTTTGGTTTACGCCTCGGGCGGAGCTTTTAGTCGGTACTCTCATGAATTTCAAACTATTTGTGATGTCGGTGAAGATACTATTTTTGTTTGTGATAAATGTCATATTGGCGTAAATAAAGAAATCATCTCCGAACAAACTTCATGTCCAGAATGTGGCAATGTAGATTTGGTTGAAAAAAAGGGAATCGAGGTCGGGAATATTTTTAAATTACGCACAAAATTTTCTGAAGCTTTTGGTTTCAAATATTTAGACGGAGAAGGCAAAGAACAACCTGTGGAAATGGGTTGCTATGGTATTGGGCCATCTCGCTCTATGGGTACACTAGTAGAAGTTTTTCATGATGACAAAGGAATTCTTTGGCCAGAAGCTGTCGCCCCATTTAAATATCATATAGTCGCTCTAGGCAAAGAAGACGAAACCTACACAGCCGCACACGAAATTTACCAAAAAATGATTGCCAGCGGCGCCGAAGTATTGTTTGATGATCGTCGCGATGTCACGGCCGGAGTCAAATTTGCCGATGCCGATCTTATTGGTTTGCCGGTGCGTTTGGTAGTGAGCAAAAAAACTTTGGAAAAACAATCCGTGGAAATAAAAAAGAGAAATGAAACCGAATCCAGTTTGATGTTGATTTCCGATTTAATTTAGTATGAATGTCATCGCGCATTTTGATGAAATTTTTCTAAAAGGCAACAACCAAAAATATTTTATTGCTCAACTCAATAAAAATATTGAGCAACTTTTTATCAAAAGCCACTCTCAAAGAATTGAGGGTGGTATTTTGATAGAAAATATTGACGCTATTGATTTTGACAGATTGGCGCTGATACCTGGTGTCGCAAATTTTGCGCCGGCTATTATTACAGATTTGGATATCGAAAAAATTGCCAAAAAAATAGAAAATGAAAATTGGGGAGAAAATGTAAAAACTTTTCGCATCTCCGCCAATCGCTCCGATAAAAATTATCCACTCAATTCGGTAGAAATAGAACGCGAGATAGGTAGTCGCATAAATATAAAATTTGGTTGGAAAGTAAAATTATCTAATTCGGATTTAACTATCCATGTAGACATCGGTACCAAACAAGCGATTGTTTACGGAAATACAATCAAAAGCGCCAGTGGTTTGCCGGTAGGTGCGTCAGGTAAAGTGATGTGTTTGTTATCTGGCGGTATCGATAGTCCGGTCGCCGCCTATAAAATAACCGTGCGTGGTGCGGAAATAGAATTGGTGCATTTTCAAAACCAAACCCAAGTGACTGAAGAAGTATCACAAAAAATTATGGATTTAGCGGCGGTATTGGCGCGCTATCACGGACCAATAAATTTGCACATCGTGCCGTTTGCATACTGGCAAAAACAAATAGTGATAAATGTACCATCGGATTATCGTATGCTCATCACGCGCAGATTGATGTTAAAAATTGCAACTAATATTTCTAAAAAAAGAAAGTGCAATGCGCTCGTGACAGGGGATTCACTGGGGCAAGTTGCTTCACAAACTTTGGAAAATTTAAACGCGGTTTATGAAGCTTCACCTCTGCTCAAGTTGGCTCCACTCATAGGTGAAAACAAATCAACAATAATGAATTTGGCCAGACAACTAGGCACGCTGGAAATTTCCGACCGTCCTTATGAAGATTGTTGCAGTCTTTTTGTCGCCAAACATCCTCAAACTCACGCCCGCCTAACAGATACATTAAAGATTGAATCCCGACTGGATTTATCCACTCTTGACAAAACCGAATATATATCATACCATATAGGTATGTAATGTTGTGTCACTGTCTCACACCTGTCATTCTGAATGAAATGAAGAATCCCTAAAAGTCAGACTAAAGGGAACCTTCGGCTTCGCCTCAGGATGACAATTTGGCGACACTGCCAAAATTTGTTATAATGCTAGGCGTAACTCATACCTATTACATATGCCCTACGAAGTAGTCTTCGATATTGAAACCCAAAATACTTTTGCCGAAGTTGACAATGATTTTAAAAAATTAAAAGTTTCCGTCATTTCTCTTTGGCGCTCTGACACCGATGCCTATCAAAGTTTTCTGGAAAGTGAATTAAACCAAGTCTGGCCAATTTTTGAAAAAGCACAGCGGCTTATCGGTTTTAATAGTGAACATTTTGACCTACCAGTCTTAAACAATTATTATTTGGGCGATTTACTATTATTACCACATCTTGATCTGATCAAAAAAGTAAAAGATAGTATTGGTATGCGTCTGAAACTGTCCAGTCTAGCCGAAGCCACTCTCGATAATATCACCAAAAGTGCCGATGGGCTACAAGCGATTCGCTGGTGGCGCGAAGGTAAGTTGGACGAAATAAAAAAATATTGCGAACAAGATGTCCGTGTGACCAAAGAACTTTACGACTTTGGCCGGCAAAACAAACAATTATTTTATAAAAATCTAGTAGGTGAAATTTTACCATTTGCCGTAAACTTTGATCCGACCGAAACACCGGTCACTGCCAGTGGACAAGTAGCCGAAAAAAATATTAATTACACTTTACCTTTTTAATACGCTTACCATTCGACGCGAAACCGACTATGCTTTACAAATGCTCAAAGTCTTGGGTAAATCCAAAGACCGTGTTTTGTCGTTAAATGAAATTGCCAAAAAAACCAAAGTGTCATTTTTATTTTTACAAAAAATTGCCAGAAAATTACGCATCGCTAAAATTATTGGCGCTCATCAAGGAGTGTCTGGTGGTTATCAACTCACTATTGATCCCAAAAAAATTACTCTGCGAAAAGTAGTTGAAGCCATAGAAGGTGAGTGTTGTATTTTAAACTGTTTAGACACAACCAAAAAAATAGAATGTTGCAATCCCGCTCAAAATTGTGAATTGAAAACTAAAATGGGGAAACTCAACAAACGAATTGTTAAAATTTTAGACAGCGTGAAACTGTCCGACATTTAATTATGTTTATCAAACCAAAAATTAAACGAGAAATTTATTTGGACCACGCCGCCACGACTTATTGTGATCCAGCGGTAGTCAAAGCGATGTTACCATATTTTACCGATGTCTACGGCAATCCATCTTCACTTTATCACAAAGGTAGAGAAGCCAACGGCGTTTTAAATGATAGCCGTCGCACTGTCGCCAAATTGGTAAACGCTTTACCGGAAAATATTATTTTTACCGGTGGAGGCAGTGAGTCCGACAACATGGCGATCTATGGTATTGCTCGCGCTCATGAAAACAAAGGCAAACATATTATTACTTCAGCCGTGGAACACCATGCCATTTTGCACCCACTTGAAGATTTACAAAAACAAGGTTGGGAAGTGACTTATCTCAAAGTAAATGAACAAGGTTTTGTGGATGTCGATGAATTGGTCAAAGCCATTCGTCCCGATACCGTCTTGATTTCTATCATGTACGCGAACAACGAAGTCGGCACCATCGAACCAATCGCTGACATTGGTAGAGAAATTCTCAAATATCGCAAAGAGCACAATTCACTTCACCCATATTTTCATACTGATGCTTGTCAGGCGGCCGGATATATGAATCTCGATGTTGAAAAACTGCATGTCGATCTCATGACCGTCAACGGCAGTAAAATGTACGGACCAAAAGGCGTAGGTATGCTCTATATTCGTCGCGGTGTACGTTTGAAACCACTGATAGTTGGTGGTGGTCAAGAACATCGGTTACGCGCCGGTACAGAAAACGTTCCAGCCATTGTCGGTTTTGCCAAAGCGTTTGAAATGGCTCAACAACAAATAGAATCAGAATCCACACGAGTAGGTGAACTGA
>JAVHSM010000045.1:0-2437 GCA_036172155.1 Candidatus Magasanikiibacteriota bacterium | reverse complement strand
GTTGGTTGCTTTATCAAGCGGCGCGGGTTTTGAAAAATGCCAATGAAATTATTGAGAACTTAACTCACAAGTTGGAGTTGATTACCGAAGCGGTTTGTTTTATTAGAGGCAAGGTGGATCATTTGTCTTCTACCATGGGTACGGTGAGCGGGATGATTGGGGGCTTAGTAGAAAAATTTTTGGTGAATAAAATTAGTGATAAATTGGAAGATCGGGTTAAAAAGAAAGGTAAGGGACGTGCTAAGTAATATTTCTAAATAAAAAAATAACCCCGCATATGATCTGTACCCCAAAAAGTGGACACGAAAGTGTCCACTTTTTGGTATTTAAAGTACAATATAATTACTTAATCTAAACCAGTATGAATCAAAGTAAATTTAGCGAGGAACAAATCAAAGAGTTGCGGGCCAATCACAACGTAATTAAGTGTAGTAATAAGGCCATCACCTACAGCAAGAACTTTAAAATTTGGGCGGTCAAACAATACAATGAAGAAAACCAAACAGCCAAGGAAATATTTAGAGAGGTAGGTTTTGATCTGGCTGTCATTGGAGCCGACACACCCAAGAATTGTTTGGCCGATTGGCGGCGAATATTCCAGATTAAAGGAGTTGACGGCCTAAGAAATGAAGCTAGAGGCAAGGGTGGTGGTCGTCCACGAACCAAAGGTATAACCGATGCCTACAAAATTAAACGATTGGAAGCGACGGTGGCTTACCTCAAAGCTGAAAACGATTTTTTAGCCAAACTCCGGGCCAAAAGAGCGGAGTAAAACTACGGCCATGCCAAAAGTTTAAGCTCATTTGTAGAATAGGAAAAGAGCTCGGTTTACTCTGTGACATTGCGCGAGTGTCCAGAAGTGGCTACTACAAATGGCTGAAAAATGCAAACACCCCAGCCAAAGATTACGAGGATTATCTACTCATTAAAGAAATACATGACAAAGGTAAAAGTAAATACGGCTGGCGGACTGTACAAATGAAGCTAAGGAAAGACAAAAACATAATCATGAATCACAAAAAGATTCAGAGGATTAAAATCAAATACAGACTGTTTACGAAAATCAGAAGAATCAACCCTTACAAAGCGATTATGAAAAAGACCCAGGAACATCGCACGTTTGAAAACATCTTAAACCGTGATTTTAACCAGATAGTACCTTACCGTGCCTTTGGCACGGATATTACCTACTTGCCATTTAATCATCGGCTGGCCTATCTGTCAGCGGTCAAGGACTTTGCCAGCGGTGAAATAGTTGCCTGGGAGACTTCACAACATTTAGAAATGGATATTGTTTTAAACACTGTAAAAAATATGAAAAACAATCCAACAATATCATCACTGCAAAATATTCTCATTCATTCAGACCAAGGGTTCCACTACACGAATCCTCAGTATATTAGTATGCTCAAAGAATTAAACATGGTACAATCAATGTCAAGAAAAGGCAACTGCATTGATAATGCGCCTACTGAATCATTCTTCGGCCATTTCAAAGATGATGTTGATTACAAAGATTGTAAAACATTTGAGGAGTTAAAGGAAACGGTTTCACAATATATTCATTACTACAACAACGAACGACCGCAGTGGAATTTAAAAAAAATGACCCCGGTACAATACCGAAATCATCTTTTATTTGCCGAAAAGTAGGTTTTTATTTTGTGTCTGCTAAACGGGGTACAGATCACTTTTACGGAGGATTTTTATTATCTGTAAATCTGAATTATCTGGACATCCTGATAGTTACTCCTGAAACCCTGTCCCCGCTGGAATTCTGCGTCCAATAATCACATTCTCTTTCAAGCCTTCCAAATAATCAATCTTGCCGGTAATAGCGGCGTTGATCAAGACACGAGCAGTTTCTTGGAAAGAAGCAGATGACAAAAAACTTTGAGTGGAAAGAGAAACTTTGGAAACGCCCAAGAATAATTCTCTTCCTTGGGCTAATTTCTTGCCGTCTTTCTTGATTTGTAAATTGGCCAAAACTAATTGGGCTTTTTCTACAACTTCACCGGGCAATAATTCAGTGTCGCCTGAATCTTCCACATAAATACGCGAGAACATCTGTTTGATAATTACTTCAACATGCTTATCATTCAAACGTTGACCCTGTGAAGCGTAAATTTCTTGAATTTCTTTGAGCACATAGGTTTGTACAGCGGTGTGGCCTTTTAATTCATATAATTCATGCAAATCTACCGAGCCTTCAGTCAATTGGTCGCCTTTTTCAACCTCATCACCGGCCTTGACCCACAATTTATACCCTAGCGGAATAATATATTCTTTGGTATGACGGCCTTCAAAAGTTAGAATCAAATTCTTGCCCTCGCGGGTAATGGTGCCTGGATATTTGGCTTTGATCTCTTCACCCGAAGTTCCTTTAATAATCAAGACATCATCCTCTTTAACTTTTTCACCTTCAGTTACTTTTACT
>JAVHSM010000044.1:0-11957 GCA_036172155.1 Candidatus Magasanikiibacteriota bacterium | reverse complement strand
TAATAAAGTGACGGTAAAAAGCACCAGTAGCCGTTGGGGTAGCTGTTCCAAAAACGGTAATTTGAATTTTAATTATAAATTGATTTATTTGCCCGATGAGCTGGCCACCTATGTGGTGGCGCACGAATTATCTCATCTGCAAGAGATGAATCACGGCAAAAAGTTTTGGTCTTTGGTGGCCAAAGCCGTGCCGGATTGGAAAGTTTTAAGAAAACAATTAAAAAATATTTATTAATAATTTTTATTATGGTTAACAAAAACAAACAGGCAATAATTTTATTAGTTTCGGCTACGATTTTTATATCCGGCTGTGCTTTGCAACCACAGGGGCAAATAAGTAGTCTAGACGATCTGGCCAAAAAAGATGACAGTAAAGATGTATCAAAAGAGTTATCATTTACAACCACCACCAATAGTGATAAAGTGGTTCCACCAATTGATAATAAAAAAGAATTAAATAATAATATAATCAAAAATAATCCTATGGATCAATTCGATGCCAACAAGCAATATAATGCGCTCGTTCACACTACGCTTGGTGATTTTACAATTCAATTCAACAAAGGGCAAACCCCAAAAACAGTAGAGAATTTTGTTACTTTGGCGCAGAAAGGTTTTTATGATAAAACCATTTTTCATCGCGTGATTAAAGGTTTTATGATTCAAGGTGGTGACCCGCTAGGTACCGGCACCGGTGGTCCAGGCTATAAATTTGCCGACGAACCATTTGACGGCGAATATGTCCGCGGTGCAGTAGCAATGGCCAACTCCGGTCCAAATACCAATGGTAGTCAATTTTTTGTGATACATGCCGATTATCAATTGCCAAAAAATTATACTATCTTTGGTAAAGTAATCAGTGGAATGGAGACGGTAGATAAAATTGCAGAAAGTCCGGTGCAACCTTATGGCGAAGGTTCGACGCCAGTTATTCCAACAGTGATTAATTCGATTGATGTCTCGGTGAAATAAATTTTAGATTCCCGTTTGCACGGGAATGACAAGCAAACAAAAAAACATGAGGGGTTGTAATTACTTTTGAGCGGGTTATGAAGCCGAGGCTTCATCCCTGAGCCATTCGCATGGCGAGGAAAGCGAAAAAGTTATTACAACTCCTCATGTTTTTTGTTTGTTGCACAAACTTATTCCTCCAAATTCGGTTTTTCTATATAAAGTGGCTCGATTTGTTTTTCACCACCCACCATTTTTATCACATCTTTATCTATCTTGTTAAATTCTTTATAAAGAGAATTGTAGCTGTTCACGGTAGTAGTTAAATTATTACCCATTTTTTTTAAATATTCATCATAAGCGAGTAAATGTTTCCCCAACTCCTCTACTCGCTGGCGAATTTCTTTGGCTGACTCCTCTATCTGTAAAGCCCGCAAACCTTGTAAAACGGTCTGTAAATAAGCTAAAAAAGAAGTTGGTGAAACAATGATGACATGCTTTTCTTTAAAGGCATAATCAATGAGGTCGTGGGTATTGGTTTTCAAAGCCCCGACTTTATTGATAAGTAAATCATAATAAATTCCTTCGGACGGAATAAACATAAAAGCAAAATCCATGGTGCCTTCTTTTGGTTTGATGTATTTACTGGTTTCGTTGATACGATTTTTTAGATCGAATTTGAATAAATTTTCCATTTCGGCTTTTCGCAACGGATCTTTTTCACTTACCGCGCGATTATAATTTTCCAAACTGAACTTGGAGTCAATTGGTATGAGTTTGTCTTTTACAAACACCACGGCATCGACAATATCACCATCGCTAAATTTGTATTGCATTTGAAAAGTTCCCGGCGGCAATACATTGAGCAAAACATTTTCCAAATAATATTCACCCAAGATGCCACGTTGTTTAGGATTTTGTAAAATATCCTCCAAATCTTGGAGTTGATCAGCAAAGTTTACTATCTGGCGATTGGTTTCATCCAGCTTAGTTAGTTTTTCGGTGACTTCGGAAATTATTTTGGCACTTTGGCCAAACTGACTTTGAATAGTGGAATGCATGGAATTTTGGTTTTCATTCATAGCCTTGTGCGTTTCCCCTATTTTTTGTTCAAATTGTCTGGCCAAGTCCTGAATCTGTGATTGTAACATCACAAATGAATCGTTGTTTTCCTTGGGCTTGTTCAATTCTTTGATTTTGAGGTATAAAATAGAAAAAGCTATTATAAAAATAATAAAGGCAGATATAATAAAAAAAGATATCATAAATTATGTTTTATTAGAAGTGTTTTTATATTACCATTATTATTGGCAGTTGTCACATTGAAATAAACACAAACTATTGCTAAAAATATATAATTGATATAAAATAACCCCATTCTTCCTTTGCCCCCATAGTTCAATGGATAGAACAGGCCCGTCCTAAGGGCAAAATGTGTGTTCGATTCATGCTGGGGGCACGACAGTGACCGCAGTGGGAATCGAACAAAGGGGTGGTGGGGAAAGCATTTCCCCACATTGCGCAGGAAAGCCCACGAAAACCGGAAGGTTTTTGTGAAAGGACTCGCCTAGGCGAGGACGCGTGAGCTTCATGCTGGGGGCACAAAGATTTGGCTGTTTCATGTGAAACAATTAGGGCATGTAGCTCATTTGGTAGAGCGCAGCATTCGCATTGCTGAGGTAAGGGGTTCGATTCCCCTCATGTCCACATATTTTACAAAAAAACGGTGCTGTCGCCAAATAACAAAAATTGTTCAATTGTCATTCTGAGTGAAACGAAGAATCCCTTATTTTAGCCACCAATGGATCCTTCTCCGCCTTTGGTGGATAAGGATGACATTTGGTGACAGTGTCAAAACAGGCAAAACCTGTTTTTTTGTTGATAATTCTGTGGATAAGTTTGGGTATAAGTGGATAAAAAAGTGGACGTTTGTATACACTAGTCTATACAAACACTGTAAAAATAGAGCATGTTGCCTATTTTAAAAATGTTTCACGGGAAACATTTTTGTTGTAGGTTCAGCTTCAATATTTTTTATTCCATTTTCCATGCTTTTGTACAAGACTATGGTGAAGCAAGGCGCAGAATTAAAGAAGTAATCGTTCAAGGGTGGTATCTCAAAATGTTTCCCGTGAAACATTTTGAGATTAATTGATTGCGGGATATCCTAACAATTGGCTTAATATCACTAAAATTGTTTTTTCGAGCCGACTTGGTTTTACTTAGTGGCACTATCGTCAAATGTCATCCTGATCCGCCAAAGGTGGAGAAGGATCCCTTAGCGACTAACACAAGGGATCCTTCATTTCATTCAGAATGACAATTGAACGATTTTTGTTATTTGACGACAGTGCCTTAGTATTAATTTCTTCGGCAAATCAATTTTATTGTTAAGGGGTTTTTCCAATCGTCCGTCTTGATTCACTCGGTTATAATAACAAACGGTGAGTTTTTTGTTGGGGTGGTTGCCAAATAACAAAAATCGTTCAATTATCATTCTGAATACCCGCTTTTTTAACCAGTCGATTGGCTGGTCGCGAGTATAAATTTCATGAAGAATCCCTTGTATTAGTCACTAAGGGGTTCTTCATTCTGCTCAGGATGACATTTGGCGACAGTGCTATGACAGAATAATCATTTTGTGGCAGAGCTATGGAAGTAACAATTTGGTGATAATCACATAAAATGTTTCCCGTGAAACATTTTTGTATTGTAGGAACATTATGAAAATAATAAATTATTATTTTCATTATTGTTGTTAATAGTTTTTTGTGATATAATTGTAATTAGAAATAACTAAAAAAATATTTTTTTAGTTATCATTTTTATCTATACAAATAAAATTTTTTACTATGTCCACTCAAACGCGCTTGGCCAAATTTTTTGATGGTTTTTCTTATATTTTACTGCTTTTAAATATTTTGATAGTACCACTATTTTTGGATAAAAATTTGAGTAATTTTTATATCATACCAAAACAGTATGTATTTGGCGGGCTGATAATAATAAATTTATTTGTGTGGATGTTGAAACTGATTTTTACAAAAAAATTACAATTTACTTTTACCATGCTCGATAAACCGATAGTGGCGGTTGTTATAGCGGGATTATTTTCCGCGATATTTTCTACCAATATTTTCTCGGCTTTTTTTGGTAGAGCGGAATTTTTTTCCTTTAATTTTGCTCTGTTAATTTTGTTTATTTGTTTTTATTATTGCTTGGTGAATTTTGTTACAACTGAAAAACGCTGGCGTGGAGTTTTGGATGCAGTGTCTTTTGCGGGGTTGTTATCTTTTATTTTTTTTATATTGAAAATATTTTTTAAATTTGATTTTTTAACCAATTTTTTTGGTTCAGCTGTCAACACTGTCGACAATGTAAATAGTTTGTTTGGGGTATGGACAATTTTTATTTTGATTTTATCCTTTGGACAGTTAATAAAAAAAACAATCGGCCTAGCGCGAAATATTTTTTATTTTGTAGTTGGCTTATTTTCGTTATCAATTATTGTGATGTTAAGTTTTACGATTTTATGGTGGATTTTGTTGGTGTCACTGGCATTACTTTTGGTGTTGGGAATAAGTTTTGTCAAAGAGGTTCGCTTGGGGTGGTTATCAGCTCTATTTGCAATGCTTGTGTTTACCATAATTTTTATAATTTTTGGAACACCAAAATTTTTACAAATTCCGGTACCGTCAGAAGTTAGTTTAGGATTTAAACCATCTTTTTCCGTCACTTCCGCCACATTATTTTCCGGAGTAAAAAACTTTTTTATCGGTAGTGGGTTTGGATCTTTTGGTGTAGACTTTTCAAAATTTAGAAGTGTGGAGTTCAATGCCGATCCGGTGGCTTGGTCAATGCGCTTTAGTCAGCCGGCCAGTACTTTGTTTTCTTTAGTTTCCGAAGGTGGTTTGGTGCTGATCTGTTCAATTATTTTTTTGGTGCTTTTGTTGCTTGGGCATATCTTTCAAATGTGGAATAAAATGCGCGTAGAAGCTTTGAACCCCTCGGCTGAAATAAATTTTACGAAAGACAATGTTTTGTTTGAATCATTTTTGCTTACCAATGCTTTCATGGTTTTAACCTTGGGATTTGGTGTTATGTTTTATAGCCAAGTTTTGTGGTGGGTGTGGTGGATGACACTGGCTTTGATCGTAGTTGGTTTTTCTTTTTATAATCGTCATTTTATTAAAGAAAAAATTTGGACACTAGAAGAGTCTCCGCAGTATAATTTATCATTTTCTTTTAGTCTGATTATGATAGTTATTGGTTTGATAATGTTGGGAGTTTGGGGTGCGCGTTTGTATTTGGGAGAGAGATCGTTTGCCAAAGCACAATCTAGTGGAAGCTATGATAAAGCAGAAGTTTATATTAATGATGCACTTAGCAAACAACCGAACTCTGATGTTTATCATGCGGCGCTTGCGCAAATTTATTTAAATCAAGCGGTAGAAATGAGCAAACAAAGCACTCCGGATGTACAAGCGATCAGCGCCGTGATGGCTAAGGCGGTGAATGAAGCCAAGTTTGCTACCGATATTTCACCTCAGTCGGTTGTGTTGTGGGATAATTTGGCGACAATGTATGAAAATGCCGCGGCTTTGGTACCGGAAGCGCGTGATTGGGCGATAAAAACATTGGTACAGGCGAGAGATTTGGAACCGACCAACCCGGTTTATTGGTGGCGTTTGGGAAACAATTTTACCGCTACTTCCAAATGGGATGAGGCTATCAAAAATTATGAAAAAGCGGTTGAGTTAAAAAAAGATTATTTTGGAGCATATTCCGGCTTGTCCAATGCTTATGAACAAACTCAAAAAATTGATAAAGCGATAGAGGTGTATGAAAAAATAATTCCTCAAACTCAGGTGAGCCCAGAGGTGCTTTATAACTATGGTCGTTTGTTGTACAACCGCGATGGTCGTGGTGACAAGGCAATGGCCGAAAAAATATGGAACAAAGTGGTTGAATTACAGCCAAATTATTCAAATGCTCTGTATAGTTTGGGTCTGCTTTACGAATCTCGCGGAGATATGTCTACGGCCTTACAGTTTTATTATAAAGTGAAAGATTTGAACCCGAATAATAAAAGTATAATTGAAAAAATCAAAAAACTAGTCGGTGCTTCCAATCCGGTAGCGCCTAGCATATCACCAACCGGAAAAACAAATTAAAAAATCTATGTGGATTAAAAAAGTTTTGGCCTTGGTGTTGATTGGGGTATTGGCAGTGCCTGGTTTTTCATCGGCCGCGATGTCTTCAACCAATTATTTTATTTATGCCGACAGCGTTGATCTTGGAGGGGATTTGGCTACCAGTACCAGCTATAACTTGCAAGATACAGTGGGTGAAAACTCAGTGGGGATAAGTTCCAGCACCAGCTATGAAGTTCGCGCCGGTTATCAGGCTTTAGAAAGAGGTGATCTGAGTTTTACTATAGGTGGATCGAGTGTTAATTTTGGCTCACTGGCTAGTGTTGGAGTAGTGGTGGCTACCAATATTATAGCGACGGTTGATACTGACTCTGCTTCCGGATATTCATTATCGGTATCCGATGTTAGTGGTACGGCACTTACGGCTGTTTCGGATGGAGTAGTCGATGGTGCGGGTGGTACCGAAGAGTACGGTTTGGCAGTCAGTGGTACACATGCCGCCTATGCTACCGATGTAGCTATTGTTAGTGGTCTGGTATTATCATCGGTTTCTGTACCGGCAGAAAATGATCAAACTACTCTAATGTTTAAGGTAGTGCGCGGCAACAATAGTACAGTTACTTCTTATTCTCAAAATATTATTTTGACAGTCTCAGCCAATATTTAGTATGTTGATAAATAAAAAACTTTTTATAACAATGTCTGTCGCCATATTTTTTTTAATGGCGCAAACGGCCTCGGCTTTTTCGATTAGTCCTTTAAAATATACAACAACGATGGCTGGTGGTGATCAGCAGGATTTAATAGTTGTGGTAAAAAATGATTCCGATAAAGATAAAATATTTAAAAAAGTGGTTATCGGTATAAAACAAGATGCCAATGGGCGTCCAATTTTTCAAAATAATATTGATATTGCTGAAAGTTGGGTAAAAATAAAAAATGAAAAAGAGACTATAAAAGCAAATAAAAGCAAAGATTTTATTTTTGAAATTTTAATACCAAAGAATACTCCGCCAGGGGCGCATTATCTGGGTTTGGCTATTGAAGAGGAAGGTGGAGAAAGTGTTAGTCCACGCTTGGCCACTATCTTGGTTTTGCAAGTTGCCGGAACAGCCACTGAATCAGTGCGATTAGAAAATTTTTTTTCAATTAAAAAATATTTTTTTGATAAAAATTGGTTTTATTTTTTTGATATAAAAAATAATGGAAATATAGGGGTGGATTTAAAAGGCGAAATAAATATATTATCCGTTAGTAATAAATTGGTTTTTTCTTCGCCAATAAATTTGGGCAATAAATTGTTTGCGCAAACAAATCGATCGGCTCGGACAGTTATTCCAATTTCGTTTTTGAATCAAATGATTTGGCCTGGATTTTATCATGTTCAGATGGTAATTCACTATGGATTGACCAATCAACAAATAGTTGGTAGCGATATTTTTTGGTATCTTCCGATTTGGTTTTTGGTATCGGTCGTTGTTTTGTTGTTGGCAGTCGTAATTTTGATAATAAAAATCATTCGTCACAGTAATGGTTTTAAAAAACATGAAAAACTGGACTAAAAAACTATATTTTTTATTGATTATTCTCTTTGCCAGCGGATTGTTTTTTGGTATTACCAAAGCGGCTACAGAAAATAAAAGTATAAATGTTCAAGTTACTATCCCCACTATAGGTGGTGGAGGCTCGTCTTCTATAGAAGACAATCCTCCTATAATATATAATGTTGTTTCTTCTACTAATTATACTAGTGCCGATATTACTTGGAACGCAAGTGATGATAAAGGAATTTCGGTAATTACTTTTATCTATGGTCTTACCACTAATTACGGACAAAGCGTAACGCCGGTTGGAAATTATTCGACAATTTTGTCAAACTTAGCTACCGGTACGGTATATTATTTTCAAATTTCGGTCACTGATAATGGTGGACATTTGATAAAATATGCTGGTGCTTTTCAAACTAAAAATTTTTCCCCTACACCAATTCCATTAATTATTTTACCAGCTATTTCTGACATAGCGGTAACACCCGGCGTAAATTTGGTGGTGATAAATTTTTCTACCAATAAAAATACTACCGCGCAAATAAATTACGGACTCACCGCATCTCTAGGAAGCACTTCTTTGGAAGGTAACACATTGTCAACGAGTCATTCGGTTTCTTTGTTGGGGTTGTATCCCAACCAGAAATATTTTTATCAGATTATAATTACTGATGTCAATTTGATTAGCACTAGTACAGGAATATTAAATTTCAAAACTTTAGTGGATATTACACCACCGCCGGATGTTTCCAATTTACAAATTGCCTCTGGAAAAAATTCTTTGACTTTAATTTGGAAAAATCCACTGACCATTTTTACACCGGATTTTGCTGGAGTAAAAATTTTGCGAAAAATTGGCAGTAAGCCGAATAGTGTAAATGATGATAGTGCTACCGTTGTATATAGTGGTAACGCCGAAACATTTGTTGATAATTCTGCCTTGTTTGGATTTAATTATTTTTATACTGTTTTTTCATTTGATACCTCAAATAATTTTAGTGGTGGCAATACTGCTTCTGGAAAAACTGTCTCGACACCGGTATTATCAGAAAATTGTACTAATGGTATTGATGATAATGGTAATGGAAAAACAGACTGCGCCGACCCCGCCTGTGTGAACGATCCAAGCTGTAAAATAACTCCGATTATTATTCCGACCACCACCACAGTGCCGCCAACAGTGCCGCCAACAGTGCCGCCAACAGAGCCGCCGATTGGTTCCAATTCCACTTCTACTGTTCCGGGTTTTGAAAAATTAATATTGTCAAAACTAAAATTTTTTGCCGGTAGTCGTCAAATTGAACTTTCACCTCAAAACAATACAGTTTTCGGTTTATCCCAAAGCAATTTAAGTGTCGCGATTAAAAAATCCGATCTTATTGGCCCACCGCTTAGTTTGATGTTAAAAGTTGGTACCGATCAGCATCAATTTTTGTTGGATTCACTCAACAATACATACTACGCGGACATATTATTTCCTATAAACGGTAAAGGTCAAGCCGCGGTAGCCGTAGATTATGGTGCGAACCAATTGGATTTTTTAAATTTCGATTTGCAAGCGGTGGATTTTGGTAAAGTTCAGAGTATAGATAAAATTAATTTACCTGGTATCCAAGTTACTTTGGTTCAAGACAATGGTGATATATTCTCGGCACAAATTTATGGGCAGAAAAATCAGCAAATAACCGATCAAAGCGCAAAAATTGGTTGGATGGTGCCAAATGGAAAATTTTATTTGCTTGCCAAAGGCAGTAATTTTTATGATTATCAAAGTCAAACATTTGTTGTAAGTGATAATATCGTTCATCAATCAATTGGTTTGGTAAGTAGCCCTCCTAAATTGACAGATGTCATAGATAAAAATGGAACGGTACCGCAAAATATTAATAATATCGCGAGCAACTTGCTTCAAAAAACCATCGCTGGTGGCGGACAGGCGATAAAACTGGTACAGAATACGGCTGGTGTCGTTCAACAGTTTGTTTCTGATCCAAGTGTAAAACAAGTATCCAGTAAAGTAGTGGCGCCCACTGCGGTTGGGTTGGCGACGGTTGGTACGGCGGTTTTAATATCTTGGGCAGATATTTTGCCTTTATTAAGATTTTTATTTTTACAACCATTGTTATTTTTTGGTCGTGGAAAACGAGAGAAATGGGGTATTGTTTATAACTCTTTGAGTAAATTGCCGATAGATTTGGCCATCGTGCGTTTGTTCAATTTGGAAACTGGCAAGATTGTACAGACAAAAGTTACCAACCAAAGCGGACGCTATTTCTTTGTGGTTAATAGTGGTCGCTATCGTCTCGAAGTACGTAAAGGCAATTTTGTTTTCCCCAGTCAGTTTTTGAAAGAATTTCAGACGGATGGGAAGAAGTTGGATATTTATCACGGAGAAGAAATAAAAGTAAATGAACAAGGATCAGTGATCACTGCTAATATTCCGCTTGATCCGTTGGGACAAGAGTTGAAAACGCCATTTAAAATGGTCTGGGGCAAGATAATGCGTCGGGTGCAAGTAGCGGTTTCTTGGTTTGGTTTTATTATTACTGTTGTTTCTCTATATATATCGCCAACTTGGTATATGTGGCTTTTGCTCAGCATTCATTTGTCGATGTTTTTCTTGTTTAGGCGTTTGTCCAAGCCACCAATTACCAAAGGTTGGGGGATAATTTATGATGAAAAAAATAAAAAACCATTAGGGAGAGTGATTGCGCGATTATTTGATTCTAAATTTAATAAATTAGTAGCTTCGGAGGTTACCGGCAATGATGGTAAGTATTTCTTTGTAGCCGGAGATAATCAATATTATATTTCTTATGAATGCGCCGGTTATGAACCATTGAAAACAGAGATTATTGACCTGAAAGGTAAAGAAGCGGAGACCATCGCTCAAGATGTAAAATTAAAAAAGAAATAAGCCAAAACTTATACACATTTTTTATTCTAATTTTTTGGTAAATGCTGTATAATATGAGGGTAAATTTATATGGCTGTTTTTGAAAAAGAAAAACTAAACAGAAAGCAATTCCGTAATTTTTTGTATTTTGGATTGTTTTTTATTTTACTATTTTTGATAGTTGGTTTTTCAAAATTAAATTTGGCCAAGGCGGCGGTCGTGCCAAATATTATTACTTATCAGGGCAAAATTTTAAACAATGGTTTAGCGGTGACTACGACGCTGGATATTAAATTTGTTTTATATAATGCTGTATCAGTCGGTACGGCTCTGTATTCAGCGGCTGGTACTACCAGTTCTCCTAGTGCGGTTAGTACAACTGTAAACAATGGAATTTTTAGTATCAATCTTGGAGACACTGGTACAAATACGATGGATCCGGCAATTTTTCAGAACAATCAAACAGTATATTTGGAAGTAATAGTTGGTTCTGAAACACTTTCTCCAAGAAAACGGATTACCGCTAGTCCGTTTGCGATTAATTCTAAATATTTGGATGGTGTTGGTGCTAGTACCACTCCGCAGACTGCATCGTATATTCCTATTTCTGATAGTAGTGGAAATTTTAATTTAAATAATGTTACATCTACCGGTTTAAATGTTTCCGGTAACACCACTCTTGCTACCACCACAATTTCAATCCTGAATTCTACCTCCGGTACTATTTCTACTTTAAATTCAACCAACCTAAACGCAACGGGTATTACAGTTACAAACCTGATTGACACTAGCGCCACTTTTACCAACGCCACCACCACTGGTTCGTTTTGGTCAAATCTGGTTACATCGCTTACTAGTATCATTACCAACCTATTTTGGACTGATGCCACCTCCACCGGCAATACTCATTTAAATACACTTACTACTACCGGTAATACTACTTTGGCTACTACCACTATATCTAGTTCAACTATTACCTCTCTCAATGTCTCCAACAATCTCGCTGTCAGTGGTTTACTTAGTGTCATCGGCAACTCATCCTTTGGTACTATTGCCTCTGGCGCCTGGAATGGCAGTATTATCTCCGCTGCTTATGGTGGTACCGGACAAAACACCTCTGGATGGAATGGATTAATAAAAGCAACTGGAGGTACTTGGTCAACCAGTACTATTAGTACCAATGATCTCACTAACTCTACTACTCTAGCTTATTTAGCCAATAACCAAACATTCACCGGAGCAAATACTTTTACCTCGTCTACTACATTCACTTCTTCTACTTTTAGTGGGAGTGTTGGGATTAACGGCAATACTACCTTAGCCACCACTACTATTAGTAGTTCAACCATTGGTAATTTAAATGTTTCCGGTAACACCACTCTTGCTACCACCACAATTTCAATCCTGAAT
>JAVHSM010000043.1:0-37606 GCA_036172155.1 Candidatus Magasanikiibacteriota bacterium | reverse complement strand
AAATGCCTTCAAAATAGCGGAAAAATACCATGCCGAGGCGCTTTGCGCCGAGGCTGTTTCTTACGATTTCACAAAAAGTGAAAATTGGCGGAGAGGGAGGGATTTGAACCCTCGGTGCCCTTTCGAGCACGTCGGTTTTCGAAACCGGTGCCTTAAACCAACTCAGCCACCTCTCCAAAACAGATGAATAGTACTAAAAAAGAATCGTTTTGTCCATCCGGTCTACCAATCTATCGCTTTTTTGTTATACTTTCGCAGATATTCATTACATTTAGAAAAATGTTTACAGCCCAAAAAACCAGAGTGGGCTGAAAATGGCGATGGGTGCGGAGCTTCTAAAATTAAATGTTTACTACTATCAATCAATACTTTTTTGCTTCTGGCAAAATTTCCCCAAAGCATAAAAACGACATTTTCTCGCTTATCTGAAATGGTTTTGATAACCGTATCGGTGAATTCCTCCCAACCTTTTTCCCGATGCGAAGCCGGACTATTGGCTATCACCGTCAAAATAGCATTCAAAAGTAGAACCCCTTGTTTTGCCCATGGTTCTAAATTTCCGATTGTAAAATCTTTTTTTATTTCTAGATCGGTTTGTATCTCCTTATAAATATTTTGTAGTGATGGTGGAACTTTTATGTTTTCTGGTACAGAAAAACTCAAGCCGTGTGCTTGATTTGTTCCATGATAAGGATCTTGCCCTAAAATAACTATTTGAACATCAGAAAACGGTGTCAACCAAAATGCTTTAAAAATATCTTGTGGTTTTGGATAAATAGATTTTTGAGTATATTCAGCACGCACAAAATCCGTCAGTTGTTGAAAACTTTCGGAAGAAAAATAATCCTGTAACATAGTTGCCCATTCTGGTTCAATATTTACCGGTTTGGACATAGATGAAAAACTTGGCGGAAGGGGCGGGATTCGAACTCGCGGTGCCTTTCGACACGACAGTTTTCAAGACTGTTGCCGTAAACCACTTGGCTACCCTTCCAGTGATTGATAAAATATCATATCTCTCGGTAAAAATCAACCCCTTTTGATTAAATTACCAACCACTCCGGCTATTTTCTTCGCGCCACCAACCAACATCATTCCACGCGCCCGAGCCATAAAACCCAACAACAAAGAGCCAATTCCACCAGCTGTAACCTCCAAATACTTTTTTGTTGTCTCACTCTGTATATTTTTATCACCTTCTATCTTTTTATTCAAAACTTCGTCGGCATATCCCAACACTTTGATATCATCGAGCGAGCGTGGCATAATCCTCCACCCATCTTTTGCTTTGTCCAAAATTCCAACCACCGTGATTTTGTCGCCTTCCTTCAATTCTTTTTTATCAATTTTGGCGCCTTTTTTGAGATAAATCACCGCTTCAGAAATTCCATCATCAAGATAAAATAAATTACTTTTTATTTCTGTGATATCTCCTTCCACTTTTATCAACGACCCCAATGCTTCTTCACTAAAATCTCCCAATTTTATTTCTGTTGGTTCGATTGTTTTATCCGTGGACAAAATATCAATATCATTTTTACTTTTAATTTTTATTCTTTTTACTCCATTATATAACGATTCAACCCCTCTCACCGCAATATAGTCACCTATTTTTAAATCCGGAAAATCTTTTTTGTATTGATAAACTTGTGCGTTATTTTCACCGTCGGAAATATAAAAAAATTGTTGCCCAAAAATTTTTGGTTCAACCGTTACTGTGCCTTTCATAGCAAGCCACGCTTCTTTATTGCCGGTCGAACTACCAGTTGATGTTATTTTCACTTCTTTTTTTGGCTTTTTTTCCGCTAATAATTTTACGCTGTCAACTATTTGGTTATTTGGTGTGGTTAACCTGATTTCATCACCATCTTTTTCAAAAATTAAGTGATGAACAGTTTTGTAGAATTTTAGAGTGCCAGATGCCACCAAAATAGTATTGTCCGGTAATTCATATTCTTTACCGCTTTTATTTTTTATTTTCCAACCGGAAATATTTTGTGGTTGGCTTAAGTTATTATTTATTTCGATATATTCCGGGGTGTCATCAACATTGTTAATAAGCCAGTTACTAATTTTTATTTGCGCTTGCGAAACGGAAAAACTTTTACCAACATAAATTTTAAATTCTTTTTTACCCAGTGTACCAGCCGAACTCGAAGCTATTACCGAAACCAAATATATTCCGGAAGTGGCATAGCTATGCCCCGATAAATGACCGGTGGCGGAAGTGTTGTCGCCAAAATTCCAAACAAAATATACCTCACCACCGCGCGGGTCAGCTGTCCCTTTGGCGCTAAAAATACCAAGTTCATTCACATCCAATCCGTATGGCCAATCTAGTTTCCAACTGATATTTACCGTGTCTTTTGGCGCGCTTGGCGTATTTTTTGTAACTACTTTTATGCTTTTACTACTAGTGCTGATTTTGGAAGACGAGGAAGCTGTTTCGTTAGTTACCTGATTATAATAACCTCCACCTGAACCACCACTATTGTTATGTACAATTTTAACCGGCGCAAATAATTCATTAACGGTATCAGTGGTAATTTTGGTTGTGATCGCCCAATCAATATCACTATCGGTATCCACGCCGTCAATTCTTCTGATCAACGACTGCCCTTTGTCTGGTGCGACCAAATTATCGGTGCCGTATACTACACTATCAACTATATTATTATAACTATCTTTTAAAAAAACCGAATCACCATCATTATTTAGATACCGATCGCTCGATAAATCAGCCACCAACCAATCATGACTCATAATCACTCCCGCCAAAATTTTACAATCATTACCGGTCGCATCACAAATTGATCCACCGTTTAAATCTACTGTGCTGGATCCGGTATTAAATAATTCCACTTCTTCATTACCCGCTTCCGGATCGGAAACAATTTCATTCAATTTAATAAACGACCAATCAAAAGCACTGCTGGCGCTATTATAAGTGACAGTATTTTGCGCATTATCATCGGTCGAAGTTGTTGTCGTAGTGGTAGAAAAGTTTGTACTAGTATTGATCACATCCGTACTGGTGCTGATAACAGTCGATGTATCTGAACCGGTATTTGTAATTAAATCAAAATAATTACTATTTTGCGCGCCAGCCGTATTGCCGGTTGAATTCTCTTGCCAGTTGACAGAACTATAATCGTTTAAAAAAGGATTGCTTCTTTCCAAAGAATTTTTTGTAGTCGAAACATAAGTAAAATGTTCAACAAAGTTATTTGGATCGTATCTCAAACCAATCTCTGCACCATTATCATTTAAGTCACTCCAAGATGAGTCAAAAAGTGATCCGACAAAATTAGGAAAATCTTTTAAAAAAACATCACTATCTTCGCTTATTACAGCGTATTCGTTTGGCGCCATAATACTGTCGGTAGATGTAACCGGATATAATATATGATTGCTGGTTGTCCAAAACCGCCAATTTTTAATATCGATGTATTCGGTTCCCTTATTCCAGATTTCCACCCACTCATGCGTCTTACTGCCGTTAACGCCAATTTCATTAATAACAATATCCGTATTCGCCGCCAAAATTTTTCCACCAATAAAAAAACTGCCGATAAAAAAGACAGTTACCCAAAATAATATCTTCATACCCCCCCCAAATATTAGAATATTAATAAATTTAATTTATAACATTATACCAAATATATTTAAAAAAAACAAAACACCGCGAGTTTTTTCCGCGGTGTTTTGGCGCTGTCGCCAAATGTCATCCTTATCCGCCACAGACGGAGAAGGATCCCTTAGCGTCCAATATAAGGGATTCTTCGTTTCGTTCAGAATGACAATTAAACGATTTTCGTTGTTTGGTGATAACTTTGTTGATATAAAAAAATTATTTTAATGGTTTTTTGATAATCTTTTTCAAAAGATCAAACGGTTTTTCTTTGTGGAAATTTCCTTCAAATACGCCTTTTAATTTTTTCTGCAAAGCCACCGGTAGGGATTTTTTGAGATCAGCCAAATTTTCAGCCGGTGCATACAAATATACTTTTTTTACTTTCTGTTCAACCGACAAATCTTTCACATAATCTTTAAACAATTTCAAAAAATCGGTGCGTTTGGCGGTTTTTATTTTTTCAGACTTAGCATCGGACTCGAATACGATCGATCCGCGTCGTCCAAAATCCTCACGGTCTGAATAGTGGCTTTTTTCTAAAACCACACTACCGATTGCCAAAATCTCGGCATTTTTAGCCAAATAAATGTCTGCTTCCTGAGAGCCGGTCACCAATAATAGGGCGCTATCATCGATAAATTGCGGTAATTTGTCTGAAATTTGCATAGACAACAAATAAAATGAATAAATTAGTCTTATTACATATTATACCAAATTTTAAAGCCAATTAAAAGCCACGGCAGTCGCTGTCACACCATTAATACGCACCAAACAAGCCAGTTTGTCATTCCTGCGAAGCTTGTCCTCACGAAAGTGGGGAGCGGGAATCTTATTAAACCACGTTTTAGATTCCTGTTTCCACGGGAATGACAAAGAAACAACGGTTTAATGGTTGACCAGTTACAGTTGACTACTCCTGCTTTTTTCAGTAATATAGGTACATCAATTAATAAAATCAACAACATGTTCACCGGTATAATCACCGACCTTGGCAAATTGAAGAAAACCGACAGAAGCGGTTTTATTTTTTCCGCTCCAAAATCTTTTTGTAAAAAACTAAAAAAAGGTACCAGCGTAGCTATAAACGGTGCTTGCCTGACAGTGGAAAAATTTGGTCAAAACTATTTTTCCGTTTCAGCGATGTTG
The DNA here is from genome assembly GCA_036172155.1 of Candidatus Magasanikiibacteriota bacterium. GTDB lineage: Bacteria > Patescibacteriota > Patescibacteriia > Magasanikbacterales > GWA2-37-8 > CAIOJG01. Next base: position 32,826 of record JAVHSM010000043.1, on the reverse strand, counting down.
GAGACTTTGCAAAAAACAATGCTTAGCAATATAAAACCGGATGATCTGGTGAATTTGGAGCTACCAGTCACGATGGAAACATTTTTGTCCGGCCATATCATACAAGGACATATTGATGGTACAGGATATACCACTGAAATCGAAAAAGATGGTAACAGCTATATATTAAAAATAGCGATCTCAGATAATTTACAACGATACATCGTAGAAAAAGGCTCGGTTGCACTCAACGGTATCTCTCTGACAGTCATTTCCGCTACAAAAAAATATTTTACAGTCGGTATCATTCCATTTACTTGGAAAAATACTATGCTACATCAATTACATATTAATGATGCTGTAAATATTGAAACGGATATTCTTGCCAAATATTTAGAAAAATTTAATAAAAAACGACACGGATTGTCATTCTGAATGAAATGAGGAATCCCTTGTATTGGTTGTTAAGGGATCCTTCTGTGCCTTTGGCGGATCAGGATGACATTTGGCCACCGTGCCATAATATACATAATATGAAACAAATTAAAGATCTCAAAATCGCTATTGTTAGTAGTGCCTTTTGGTCGGACATTGTCACCAATTTGGAAAATGATTGTGTGAAAACACTGGAAGAAAACGGCCTGCAAAAAAATCAAGTGGATATTTTCCGAGTACCTGGTTCATTTGAAATCCCGCTGGCCGCCAAGAAATTGGCCAAGAAAAATACTTACGATGCGATAGTGGCTTTTGGCGCTATTCACAAAGGCAAAACTTATCATTTTGAATTGATCGCCGATGAATGTGCGCGGGCTTGCATGGACATCTCGGTGGAATACGAAATTCCGGTTATTTTTGAGGTGTTGGCAGTTTATTATATTCAAGACGCTGTCGATCGTTCAACTAAACCAGAATTAAATCGTGGTATCAGTGCGGCACAGACGGCACTCGCCATGTTGGAAACTTTGTCAAAAATATAAAAACATGAAAAAAAATACTTCCCCACAGTCTATCATCACATTAGCCTCGGCTTCTTTGCCAAATAAATTTGGTTTGTTCCAAATCTCTATTTATACTTCTGCTCCGGACAAACGCGAACAGGTGGTATTATCAATGGGTGATATAAAAAAACAACCGACCTTAGTTCGGTTGCACTCTCAATGCTTTACCAGCGACACGCTTTTGTCTTTGCGTTGTGATTGTGGGGCGCAATTACAAAAAAGCATGGAGTTAATCGCCAAACATGGCAGTGGCCTAATCATTTATCTCAACCAAGAAGGCCGTGACATCGGACTGATAAACAAAATAAAAGCCTATGCTTTGCAAGAAAAAAAATTAGATACGGTCGAGGCCAATTTGGCTTTGGGATTGACGGTTGATGCTCGCGAATACACGACCGCCGCCAATATTTTAAAAAAACTTGGTATCACAAAAATAAATCTCCTTACCAATAATCCCGACAAGATTACTCAGTTGGAAAAACACGGTATCACCGTATCCAAGCGTGTTCCTTTGGAAATAAAACCAAACAAATTTGATTCTTTTTATCTAACAACAAAAAAAATAAAAATGGGGCATCTCCTTCATAATATTTAAATATGGCCAACAAAAATTTTTCTTCCGCGGATATAAAATTTTTAAAAGAAGCTCTGCGTCTGGCCAAAAAAGGCACTGGCTGGGTCAATCCCAATCCAATGGTGGGTGCAGTGGTTGTAAAAAATGGAAAAATTATTAGCAAGGGCTACCATAAAAAATTTGGCGGCCCACATGCCGAAATCGAAGCTTTCAACGCCAGCAAATCCGATATCAAAGGCGCTACGCTATATGTCAGCCTTGAACCGTGTTGTCATTTGGGTAAAAAAACTCCTCCCTGCACCGAGGCTATTATCAAAGCCGGCATCAAAAAAGTAGTGTGTGCCACCTTGGATCCAAATTCACAGGTTAGTGGTCAAGGATTAAAAAAATTACAAGCATTCGGAATTGAAACGGTAGTAATAGACGAACTAAAAGAAAGCGCCAGAGAACTAAACGCTCCATTTTTTACTTTTTTTGAAAAACATCGTCCTTATATCGTATTAAAATTCGCCGCCAGTTTGGATGGAAAAATCGCCACCGCCAAAGGTGAATCCAAGTGGATCACAAATGAAAAAGCGCGTGCTTACGCCCGTGATTTACGAGGTCAGTATCAGGCTGTACTAGTAGGGGTTGGCACAGTACTAGCCGACGATCCTCATTTGGGCACCAGAACAAAAAATAAAAAAGACCCAACGAGAATAATTCTGGATCCAAAACTTTCACTACCAATGAACAGTCAAATTTTACGCGACAAAAATATTTTGATTCTCACCACGATACTTTGTGATAAAAAGAAAAAGAAATATTTACAAGAAAAAGATTTTCAAGTAATAGTTTTTTCAAGTAAAATTATTACCATAAAACAAATGCTTTCGGAATTAACCAAAAGAAATATTACCAGCGTATTGGTTGAAGGTGGTAGTCAAACTTTGGGATATTTTGTTGAAAATAAAATAGCCGATAAAATTTACGTTTTTTATGCTCCGATAATTATCGGCAGTCAAAATGCTTTGGGTGCTATCGGCGGCTTAGGCGCACAAAATTTAAAAGACGCTCTGCGTCTTTTAAATATAACTATTAAAAAAATAGCTGACAATTTTTTGGTGACTGGCACCACAAATTTTTAACGGCTAATCATCTTCATCATATCGGCGACGGTGAAAAAATACTCTGACCATCTTTATCAGTAGATAAAACAACACTAAGAAGAAAACAATTCGAAAAACCCAAGCAAGGTTATTTCTGAAATCCGACACACTCCAAAACGACGCCCACCATATTTTAATCTTATTAGTTAATAACTCCGGCCACGCCTGAGTTATTTTATTTTTATCAACATATTGGCTGGCATCATTTATCATTGACTTAGTTTTGGTATAGGCGTCGCTAGCCGAATGAATTCCAGATGAAGCGGTATTAAAGACAGATACAATTTTATTTCTGATATCCTGACCTTGCTGTATGGCTGTTTGTATTTTTTGTTCCATGGTTTGTTGCAGTTGCTCGCTTTCACTGGTGGCGACCGCCGGACCGACCGCTACCACTGCCAGATTATTTCCATTTTTTTCTATATTTAAATTTATCATCGGAGTGTTAGCCAAACCAATATTAGTGTTGTTATTTAAAACAGACAAAACAGTAGATGACATACCGTTCGCAGAATTATTCACTGGCAAACTATCACCTATTTGAACTGCCGTACTATCCACGGTATTAAATTCTTGAACATTCAATTCGGTTTTATTACCATTGGCGTCGATGGCGGTAGCCTTGACAAACTTTACCGAAATCGAGTGCTGACCTTCAGTCGGCCACCAATTACCTTTTGCTTGGACTGCTTGCTCTTTTTTCAAACTACTAATATAAGTCGTATCAATTAATTTTTCATCAACATAAAAACCAACAATCGCATCCAAAGAAAAATAATTATTATTGATAATAACCGTATAGATATTGGTCGATTCTTTCGGAGGAAAAACCAAACTGGAAAACCAGAGACGACTACTTGGCACAAACCCAACACCGGCGGCATTTGAAATTGCCGGAAATAAAAACAGACTCAATAAAAATATAAATAAAATAATTTTAAACCGAAAACTCATAGATATAATTTATGACTATATTATAACACATAAAAATAGACCGAATAAGGCCTGTTTTTATATTTGCTCCTGGGCTTGGACTCGAACCAAGGAAATCCACGTTAACAGCGTGGCGTTGTACCGCTCAACTACCCAGGAATAAAAAATCCCGACTGATTAGCCGGGATAGAATCGAAAAATTCGTCCGGCTTCTCAGGGATTATTATTGTTATTATTATTTGTGGAAAAAATATTTTTCATATAGACACTTTATCACAGCCAACATTTCTGTCAACTATTTATCTGATACCCACTAATTTTCGGATTTCTTCCATGTTTGGCTTGGCTACTTTTTGTGCTTTTTTGGCACCTTTGGCCAAAATTTTATCTAATTTTTTGGTATCGTTCAACAGTTTGGCTCGCTTTGTTCTAAATTGCTCAAAATATGAAGCCAATGCTTCGCTAAGGGCTTTTTTCAGATCACCATAGCGTATATCTCCTTGTTTTTCGGCCTTCACAAATTGATTATAAACATTTTTATCACCAAATTCTTTCAACAAACCTAATAGATTGGCCACCCCAGGCGCCGCCTCACCACCGACAGTCGCTGTCACCGCTTTTTTGATTTTATTTTCTATTTCCTGTGATGTTTCACACATTTCTATCACATGCCCTGCCCCCAAACTTTTACTCATTTTCTTTTCCGGCTCCAACAAACTCATCACTTTTGGTACTGTCGTCAACAGATGTTTGGCCTCTGGAAAAAATTCTCCATATTTATTGTTGAACCAGCGCGCGATATCACGCGTCAATTCCACATGCTGAATTTGGTCTTGTCCAACCGGCACCAACGAACCTTTATATATTAATATATCAGCCGCTTGTAAAATTGGATAAGTAAACAATCCGGCTGTCGCTGAAATTTGTTGAGAAATTTTATCTTTGTATTGAGTCATGCGTTCCAACTCGCCCATCGGGGTAACACAATTAAAAATCCATCCCAACTCAGTATGTTCATACACATGCGACTGAACAAAAAAAGTGGTTTTGTCTGGATCAATACCGGCTGACAGTAATTCAGCAGCTGTAATTTTTATCTGTTCTCGCAATTGCGCGGCAGGAATTTTTCCAGACAATGAATGTAAATCGGCAATAAAAATATACAAATCATATTTTCCAGAATTTTGTAATTCCACAAAATTTTTCACCGCTCCCAAATAATTACCAATATGCAGATTACCGGTGGGTTGAATGCCAGAGACTATTACTGGTTTGGACATAAGAAAATAATAATATAATACTGATATTTTAGAGCAAATTTACCAAACTGTAAATAGCAAACAACCAACTAATAATGATATTGTCGGTTACCGGCAATCATCATCGCCCGATAAATTTGTTCCAACAGAAATACCCGAATCATTTGATGGGTAAAGGTAAAAGAAGAAAAAGATAGCTTTAAATTGGCCATTTTCAAAACCGACTCATCCAACCCAAGCGGCCCGCCGATTATAAAAACAAAATTACTGTTTCCTTCTAGCACTAGGCCGGATAATTTTTTGGAAAAATCTACCGAAGAAAATTGTTTGCCGTGCTCGTCCAATACAAACAAAAATTTGCTCTTAATTTTATTTAGAGCGTCTTTTATTTTTTGAGCTTCTTTTTCTTTTATAATATTGACCGGAATTTTTTCATCAAAGGACTCCTCTTTTATTTCTATCACCTGAACTTTGGCAAACGCTTGCAAGCGTTTGAGGTATTCTTTTTCTGCCTCCGACCAATAACTTTCTTTGAGTTTTCCCAAACAAACTATCTGAATATTAAACATATTGATTAACAATTTTGGATAAATTCTCCATACCGATCTTTCAAAACCGCTTCGCGCGCTTGTCTCATTAATTCCAACATAAAATGAAGGTTGTGAATTGTGGCCAGACGAAGTCCGGACATTTCTTGTGCCAAAAACAAATGATGTAAATAAGCGCGTGAATAATTTTGACAAGTCAAACAAGTACAGTTGGTATCAATCGGTGAAAAATCTTTAGCAAAAGCAGAATTTTTGATATTCAAACGACGCTTTTGATCTTGGGCAGAAGATACAAATACCATACCATGTCGCGCCACTCTAGTCGGTGCTACACAATCAAACATGTCAGCACCACCGGCTACAACTTTGAGCAAATCCATAGGATCCAAACCTACCCCCATGGTATAGCGCGGCTTATTTTTTGATATCAACGGCGTTACCCAACGCAAAATATTTTCAGTAGCTTCCATATTATATCCCACACTCTCTCCACCAATCGCCACTCCGTCAAAATCTAAACTGGAAATAAATTTGGCGGATTCTTTTCTGAGTTCTTCATGGTTAGCCCCCTGAATAATACCAAATAAAAATTGTTTGTATGGATGTGTCATTCCGAGCCCTTCGGCTCCGCTCAGGGTAAACTCCGTGGAGGAATCCCTTTTTAGTTTTACTAACTTTTTATGTTCCATCAAACACCTCTGCGCCCAACGATGAGTGCGCTCCATTGCTTCTTTAGTATATTTAAAATCCGCATTGTCAGGTGTACACTCATCAAAAGCCATAATAATATCGGCTCCGATTTTATGTTGACAATCTATTGCCGATTCCGGCGTAAAACGATGACTTGAGCCGTCAATATGTGACTGAAAAGTTACACCATCTTCATCTATCTTTACCAACTTCCCTTGGTCTCCAGTTTGTTGTTTTTCTTTTTGCAAACCTAAACTAAAAACCTGAAAACCACCAGAATCAGTCAAAATAGCCCGATCCCAGTTCATGAATTTGTGTAAACCACCAGCTTGGGCAATCAAATTCTCCCCCGGACGTAGATGTAAATGATAATTATTAGCTAAAATAATTTTTGGGTCCAAAGTCAACAGATCGGTCTGATCCAAAGTTTTTACCGTAGCTTGGGTGCCAACTGGCATAAATACTGGAGTAAGAATATCTCCATGTTCAGTATGTAACACACCCGCTCGTGCACCGGTATTTTTATCTTCGTGGATGAGTTCAAAAAATGACATAAATATTTTTCTGTTATTCCCGCGAAAGCGGGAATCTGTCTTTTTTTTTATAAACAACATCAATTCTATGCTATTTTATTTGAAAAATCAAGTTTGTATAAATAAAAAAAACATCATAGAAAAAATAGTAAAATATTTTATAAACTAGAAGACCCCCGCTCGTCCACGCATCTCGTCGCCGTTGATTAAGTCCTTGCCGTCCGGAAGGACAGACACGAATGTGAACTTGGCGAGGTCGAGACCGATGGTGGGTTCGACATCTTCACCATCCACGACAGGGTGTCTTTCAACACCACAGCGAGAGCGCTCTGGCCGTTGATCCACCCCTTGAGCCACGGCCGAATCCAAGTCGCGCGGAAGCGACCGAACGACCGCCGCGACCAACTCGACGAACTGGTCAGTTTCCATTCTCTTTCCCATAACATCTCCTCCTGGGCACACCTCAAGCATGATGCCTGAGACTTACCAACGACGGACTGAATGTATTTCAGTCTTCTTTTTGACAGACAGTCGGATTCCCGCTTTTGCGGGAATGACAGCGTCGTTGCCAAAAAGAAAACTGGATAATTTCAAAGAACATCGTAAACTATCTCACAAATTAACAGCAAATTATGACAAAAAACATCTTTTTTGTCAATATTTTGACAAAATACTCCAAATATGGTAAACTAAACATAAGAAATATCCTATTGTTTAGTATATGAAATACGAAAAAAAACCAATTTCAGCACTTTTGCGCCTTCCTCAAACGGTTTTCTCTTTCAAGGAAATAACCATGGTTTGGGGTGACACAAACACAAAAACCACTATTTCAGCGGTAAACTACTATATCAAAACTGGTCAGCTTTATCGTATCCGTAAAGGTGTTTATGCCAAAGACCCAAATTACAACCCTTTGGAACTGGCCACAAAAATTTACACACCCTCCTATATAGGACTCCAAACCGTCTTACGCCAAGAAGGTTTAATTTTTCAATACTATGAAGACATATTTGTGATGTCATATCTCACTCGTGATATAGCGTGTGATAATAAAAAAATTTCCATTAAAAAAATAAAAAACGACATCCTCACTAATACGGCTGGACTAGTAAACAAGGGTAATTATTTCATTGCGACCAAAGAGCGCGCTTTTTTAGACACACTCTACCTTTATGGTGAGTACCTTTTTGATAATTTACATTCGCTGGATTGGGACTCTTGTTTTGAATTAGTAAAAATATATAATAATAAAACTTTAGAAAAAACATTAAAAAAATATTATCAACAATATGCTCAATCAAAATAATCACAAAACAATTTTGCTTTCTATTCTCAAAGATATTTATAGTGATAGTGAAATTTCTTCGCAACTAGGATTCAAAGGTGGTACGGCGGCTTTTTTGTTTTACGGATTAGATAGGTTTTCGGTTGATCTTGATTTTGATTTAATTAATCCTGAAAAAGAACAACTAGTATTTGAACGAATGAAATCAATTGTGGCTAAATACGGCACTATAAAAGACGAACAACAAAAATTTTATACTTTATTTTTTACTATTTCTTATGGAGAAAAAGAAAAAAATATCAAAATAGAAATTTCGCGCCGCTTTAAAAATAGCCATTACGAAATAAAACAATTTTTGGGGATACCGATGTTGGTAATGAAACAGGAAGATGTGTTCGCGACTAAGTTGTTGGCGATGGATGATCGAATGAATAAATTTAGTCGTGATATTTATGATGTTTGGTTTTATTTAACAAAAATGTGGCCGATAAACGAAGAAATCATTCGCGAAAAAACTGGAATGGATTTGGCTAAATTTTTATCTTCTCTTGCGAATAAATTGGAGAAGCTTCCAGAAAATAAAATACTGGTTGGCATTGGTGAGTTGCTTGATGAAAAACAAAAGGATTGGGCAAAAAAGAATTTAAAAAAGGATGCAATTTTTCAACTTCGTCTGCGTGCACAATAGGATGATTGCCCTCAATATCTGACTGTGCTAAAATGAAACCTCAATATGATAAATTTTGAACAAGAATTAAACAAAGAACAACTAGCTGTCGTCCAAAATGGCGACGGACCGTGTTTGGTTTTGGCTGGAGCGGGGTCTGGCAAAACTCGGACCATCACTTACCGTGTCGCGTATTTATTGGAAAAAAGAATTTCTCCGGAAAATATTTTGTTGGTAACTTTTACCAACAGGGCAGCGCACGAGATGATTGAGCGAGTTGTCGAATTAACAAATAATGATAACGAAATAGATTCCCGCTTTCGCGGGAATGACAGGGTGTTACCGTGGTCTGGCACATTCCATCACATTGCCAATAAAGTTTTACGACAATATGCCACACATCTAGGATACAAAAATAATTTTACGGTTTTGGATGCCGACGACAGCCAAGCGCTCATAAAATTGTGTATCAAAGAATTCAAAACCACCGACAAATTTCCATCGGCCAAAATTGTTAGTGCGATTATTAGTTTTTCTCGCAATTCACAAAAAAGTATTGAGGAAACTATCGAAGATAGATTTACCGGCTGGTGGCATTTGGTCAGAACCATTGGTGATGTCGCTTCGCGTTATGAACAAAAGAAAAAAACAGCCAATGTAATGGACTTCGATGATCTACTTATCAACCTCGCGTTACTTTTAAATATTTCCAGCATCCAAGAAAAATTTTCTAGTCAGTTTCAATATATTTTGGTAGACGAATATCAAGACACCAATAAATTACAAGCCAATATTATCGATAAATTAGCCAAAACTCATCGTAATATTTTGGTGGTTGGCGATGATGCCCAAAGTATATATTCTTTTCGCGCGGCCGACATTAAAAATATTTTAAACTTCGAAGAAAAATATCCGGAGGCAAAAATTTTTCGTTTGGAAACAAATTATCGATCACACCAAGAAATATTATCTTTGGCCAATGGTGTTATCGAAAATAATCGCCAGCAATATCCAAAAAAATTAAAGGCGATAAAACTCGATGGCCTAAAACCAAATTTATATCCAAAAAATGACCAGTCGGATGAAGCGAGCTTCGTGGTGAAAAAAATAAACGAACTTATCGATCAAGGTACTGCCCCACACCAGATTGCCGTTCTCTTTCGCGCCGCTCATCATTCACAGATGCTCGAAATGGAACTGGCCAAAGCCGGTATACTTTATGACTACCGCGGTGGCCTGCGTTTTTTTGATCGTGCTCACATCAAAGATGTTTTGAGTTATTTAAGAATTTTAAATAATTTATCTGATACTGCCGCTTGGCTACGCGTGCTCATGCACGAAGAAGGCATTGGTCCATCCGCCGCCAATAAAATTATCGAAGCGGTACAAAAATTAGAAAAAATTGAAGACCTGAAATTACTCGGAGAATCGCTTGGTGGAAAAGCGAAAATAGGTTTCAATAATTTCTTAAAAATTTTTAGTGTATTGCTAGAAGCCTACATACCAGAAAATAATCCTGGTGATCTCATCGACGCCATCGCCAATTCTCGCTATAGCGAATTTTTGTCCACCGAATTCTTAGACAGCGAAGATAGAAAAAAAGATTTGGAACAAATGGCTGTATTCGCCGCCAAACACCAAAACCTCACTAGCTTTTTGACCGAAGCCAGTTTGCAAGAATCATTCGCCAAACCAACCACACTAAACCAAAAACCATCTGATCAACAAAAACGATTGGTGTTGTCTACTATTCACCAAGCAAAAGGTTTGGAATGGGAAGCGGTGTTTATCATCAACATCGCCAACGACGCTTTTCCGAACAGTCGTGCCGCCACCGAACAAAATGGTCTAGAAGAAGAACGCCGCCTATTTTATGTCGCCATCACTCGCGCCAAGCGTCATCTTACACTCACCTACCCGATGACCACCGAAAGTTGGAACAACACCTCTGGTCCAAGCCTATTTTTATCTGAAATTAGTTCGGATTTGATTGAAGACCACTCACTTTTATCCTACAAAACCACTGTTTTTGATAGAGATGACGGCGAGATTCAATACATCCCAGAAGATCAACCGTTAAAAATTAAACCCGGTAGTTTTCTGCGAGATTTAAATGATTTGTAAAAACAAAAATGATTAACTACCAGACTACCGTCCTCACTATCAACACCCTTCTTCTTGACAAATACCCATTTTTATATTATTATCTAACCAGAACTAGTCCAAAAACCGCAGTATTTATCTGATATTATGGTTGAGGGCGGACCAAAAAAATCGTGGCTGATTATATATGGTCAGTTTTTTTATATTACAAAAACGGCTTTAATCGTCTAAGATTAGCCAAAATTAATTAATTATGCCTACATTCAATCAGTTGATAAAAAAGGGGCGTGTCAGTAAAGTACGCAAAACCAAAGTGCCGGCATTGCAGTTCACCATCGACAACTTGCACCGCCGCAAAACCGTATTCGCCAAGGGCTGTGCCTTCAAAAGAGGTGTATGTACTAAGGTTTATACCACTACTCCAAAAAAACCTAACTCTGCTTTGCGTAAAGTGGCCAAGGTTCGTATGAGTAATGGCTCAGAAGTTATCGCCTATATTCCAGGCGAAGGACACAACTTGCAAGAACACTCGATCGTGCTTTTGCGCGGTGGTCGTGTAAAAGATTTGCCAGGTGTACGCTACCATATTGTTCGCGGTGTTTATGATGCCCAAGGTATCGAAAAACGCCGACGCAGTCGCAGTGTTTATGGTACAAAACGTCCAAAAGCGGCCAAGAAATAATTTAGTCACCTACTAATTGAAACTATTAAAATATGAGAGGTAAGCAATCAAAACAACGCGTTATTGCCCCGGATCCAAAATACGGAAGTGTATTGGTGGCTAAATTCACCAACTTCTTGATGGAACGAGGCAAAAAAACAGTGGCTCAAGATATTTTTTATTCTGCAATGGATAAAATTGCCACTGATACCAAAAAAGATCCAATCAAAATTTTTGAAGAAGCTATCAACATCATCCGTCCTCAGGTAGAAGTTCGCTCCCGCCGTGTTGGTGGTGCCAACTACCAAGTACCGTTGCCAGTTCGCGGTGAACGTCAAAATGCTCTAGCTTTCCGCTGGATCATCGGTGCCGCCCGCAACAAAAAAGGCCAACCAATGTTCGAAAAATTGGCAACTGTTTTAATGGATGCCCAACAAAATACTGGTGATGCCGTAAAGAAACGCGACGATGTCCACAGAATGGCCGAAGCAAATAAAGCTTTTGCCCATTTTGCCAGGTTTGCGAAATAAAAAGATTCCCGTTGAAATTTATCCTCGTGAAAACGGGGACGGGAATGATAAAGCACTATAATAAAAAATAAAACTTTAGAGTTGAGTACCGACAGATTACCTCTGAGCGGGTTATGAACCCAAGGCTCATCCTTTTGCCCTCGCGGGCAAAAAAAGCGAAGAGGTCAACTGGCGGTGCGAGACGATAAAATAAAATTAAATTACAAAACTTTATGCCTCGTGAATATTCACTAGACAAAACTCGCAACATCGGCATCGCCGCTCACATTGATGCCGGCAAAACCACTACCACCGAACGCGTCCTTTTTTACACCGGTAAAAAACACAAAATCGGTGAGGTACATGAAGGCGCCGCCGAAATGGATTGGATGGAACAAGAAAAAGAACGCGGTATCACCATTACTTCCGCCGCGACTACTTGTTTTTGGAAAGATCATCGCATCAACATCATCGACACTCCTGGACATGTGGACTTTACTGTAGAAGTAGAACGCTCTTTGCGTGTGCTTGATGGGGCTGTCGCTGTGTTCGATGGATCTCAAGGCGTAGAACCACAATCCGAAACTGTCTGGCACCAAGCCGATAAATACAATGTACCTCGTGTACCGTTTATCAACAAAATGGACAAATTGGGCGCTGACTTTTTCATGTGTATGGATTCCATCCATGAACGTTTATCCAAAAATGCTTATGCAATTCAGTTACCAATCGGTGCTGATAGCACTTTTGAAGGCTTGGTTGATTTGATTGAAAACAAAGCTTATCATTTTGAAGGTAAAAACGGTGAAAACATTGTAGAAATTCCAATTCCAGCCGACATGGTGGAACAGGTAAAAGAATATCGCGCCAAACTTGTTGAAAAAATTTCTGAGGTTAGCGACGAAATGATGGAAAAATATTTGAATGGCCAAGAAGCAACTACTGACGAAATCCGCAAGGCTATTCGTGTTTTAACTTTAAAAAATTTACTCTACCCGGTAATCTGTGGTTCTGCTTTGGCCAACATCGGCGTCCAATTTATGTTGGATGCGGTAATAGCCTATTTGCCAGCCCCAACTGATTTGGCTGAAATTAAAGGCACCAACCCGGATACTGAAGAACCAGAAATTCGCCATGCAACCGACGAAGATCCTTTCTCTGCTTTGGCTTTTAAGATTATGACGGATCCTTTCGTCGGAAAACTGGTTTTTTTCCGCGTATATTCTGGCCACGTAGCCGCTGGTAGTTATCTCTACAATGCTACCACTGGTGAACGCAGTCGTCTCGGTCGTATCGTGCGTATGCACGCCAACCATCGTGAAGATGTTAGCGATGTCTACTCCGGTGAAATCGCCGCCGCCATTGGTTTGAAAGATATCACTACTGGTGACACGCTCTGTGACGAAGACCATCCAATTATTTTGGAAAAAATTGTCTTCCCAGAACCGGTTATCTCTGTAGCTATTGAACCAAAGACTAAACAGGATCAAGAAAGAATTGGTATGGCGATGCAAAAACTGGCCGAAGAAGATCCAACTTTCCGTATTAAAACCGACGAAGAAACCTTGCAGACCATTATTTCCGGTATGGGTGAATTGCATTTGGATATCATCGTAGATCGCATGAAGCGCGAATTCAAGGTAGAGGCCAATGTCGGAGCCCCTCAAGTTGCCTACAAAGAGACTGTCCGCACCAAGGCTGAAGCCGAGGGTAAATACATCAAACAGTCTGGCGGTAAAGGACAATACGGACATTGTTACCTCACAGTAGAGCCTCAGGAAGCCGGCAAAGGTTTTGAATTTACCGACGACACCAAAGGTGGCTCAATTCCTCGTGAATTCATCCCAGCGATTGAAAAAGGTATCAAAGAGTCTATTACTCGCGGTATCCAAGCTGGATATCCGGTAGTAGATATCAAAGTTACTGTCACTGATGGCTCTTACCATGAAGTGGACTCCTCCGAACTGGCCTTCAAAATGGCTGGCTCAATGGCTTTTCAAGCTGCCTGCAAAAAGGCCAATCCGGTAATCATGGAGCCTATAATGAGGGTAGAAGTCGTCACCCCAGAGCAGTTCATGGGCGATTGTATCGGAGATTTGAATTCCAAGCGTGGTCAAATTCAAGAAATGTTTGACCGAGGTCAAATGAAGGTGGTAAAAGCCATCGTTCCTTTGGCTAGCATGTTTGGCTATGTCACCTCCCTACGCTCTATGTCTCAGGGTCGCGCTAGTTCTTCAATGGAATTCAGTCATTATGCTGATGTTCCAGGCAATGTGGCGGCTAATATTATCTCTGGCAAACAAAAATAATTATAAACTTCACAAAAAACTCACCTCGTAGCTGTGGTGAGTTTTTTTGTTTAACAAAAATAGTGCTAAATTATTTATTTGTATACACTAGTCTATACAAATGTGGATAAGTATGTGGAAAACTCCCCCTTTATGTGTACAACTTTTATCATTGCATATTTATTTACTGTTTTGTTTTGGCTAATATTAAAATAAAACAGGTTTGTATACACTAGTCTATACAAACCTGTTGACAAAACCACATTTATGTGCTATACTTATATTGTAGTTCTTTACTACAATTTATTTGTCCACTTATTAGTGGACACAACCCAACGAACTGCTTAGTCTGAGAAGGGGATTCACAACCGCTGTAGAAATACAACGAAACGGTGGTGGCGAATCCGAACTTCTTGTCCGGTACCCTCAAATTTGCATCGGCCTGATCTTTTGTGTCATGTCTATGCCCGAGGTAATACCTTCAAGCGGCCAGGGGTTACACTGTCATAGTTGATCGACAGTCTCGTTTTTCAAACGAACTGAACTCGCTATGTACAGCGCCTTAGGGGCGAGATCCTTAAAATTATTTTTATCGGGATTCTATGCCCCTATTTTTTTCTTATTTTTTGCTTGACGACATTTCACAATCTGTTATAATAGTCTCTAACAAATGAAAATAACCCAACAAATATGGCTAAAATGACTTTTAGTAAAGAATTCTTATCCAAAATAAAAACAGCTTTACTCTCTGAAAAAGAAAACACCGAAAAAGAACTACCTAAATTTACAAAAAAAAACACCCGCGTCGCCGGTGATTACAATAGTTCATTTCCGGAATATGGCGACAAGGACGACGAAAACGCGGCCGAAGTAGCCGAATACGCCGCTGAAATTCCACTCGAAGAAAGCTTTGAAAAAACTTTGCGTGATTCAGTATCGGCCTTGAAACGAATCGACGAGGGCACCTATGGTATCTGCAAATACTGTAAAAAACCAATTGACGAAAAACGCCTTTTAGCCCGTCCGACTTCCAACGCTTGTATTTCTTGCAAAAAAGCAATCACTCAGGAGGTCTAAAAATATGTCTTACAAAATCCGCCACTTAATAATTTTTATTGGCGGATTTTTTTTATTTTGTTTTGATCAGCTAATCAAACAACTATCACTATACATTTACACCTCCAGCCATTTGCTTTTTGGCCTAGTCGGTTGGAATCCATTTCAAAATCATGGAGTGGCGTTTAGTTTGCCTTTACCAAACATCCTTACTATCATTTTTACTGTTCCTATTATAATCGTTATTTTTTTTCTATTGTGGCGTTTTCATCAAAAGCAAAATCAGTTGCGTAGTTTTGTTTCCCTATCATTAATTTTTTGGGGGGCATCATCTAATTTGTTAGATCGTTTTTTATACAAAACTACTATTGACTATTATCTTATCGGCACTGGCGTCATCAATCTGGCTGATGTTTTAATAGTGCTTGGTTTTGTTATTTATCTTTTGCCAAATAAATTTTTTAAAAAAAAATAATACTTTATGTTTGTCAAACTT
Organism: Candidatus Magasanikiibacteriota bacterium; assembly: GCA_036172155.1. Lineage (GTDB taxonomy): Bacteria > Patescibacteriota > Patescibacteriia > Magasanikbacterales > GWA2-37-8 > CAIOJG01. The sequence goes on along the minus strand of JAVHSM010000043.1, from coordinate 17,096 downwards.
CGGTCGGCCGCTCCTGTAGGGTTGAGTTGCTTGCCGGTGGAGGTGGAAGTTGACATCAACAAAGGCCAGACCAGTTTTGGAATCGTGGGACTTACCGATACGGCCATCCAAGAGGCCAGAGACCGCATTCACTCGGCTATAAAAAATTCCGGATATATTTATCCGTTTAATTTTAGAATTCTGGTAAATTTGGCGCCAGCGAATTTACACAAAGAAGGGCCGGCTTATGATCTACCGATGGCGGTTGGAATAATTTTGGCGCAATTGGGTGAAAATCCGGACACAAAAAATTTAATTTTGATAGGCGAATTGGCATTGGATGGATCACTACGACAAACTACCGGAATTTTGCCGGTGGTTTTGTTTGCCAAAGAAAATGGAATAAGAAGTATTATTGTGCCGGCCGAGAATTCCATTGAAGCGGCCTTGGTAGAAGGAATAGAAATACTGCCGGCGCAAAATTTGAAAGAAGTGGTGGAACATGTTTTACAAAAAAGTTTTATCACGCCATTTCAAAAAATTCCGTCCACCACCAAAGAAGACAATGAATTTTGTTTGGACATGGCACAAATAAAAGGACAGGAATTTGCCAAGCGCGCCTTGGAAATTGCGGCTAGCGGGGGACATAATATTATTTTGTCCGGACCACCAGGATCGGGAAAAACTTTACTCGCACGAACACTACCAACCATCTTGCCAAAGCTTACAGAAAAAGAAACCTTAGAAGTTACTAAAATATATTCTATCGCCGGCTTGTTACACGGTGGCTTGATTCAAACCAGACCATTCCGTTGTCCTCATCACACCATTTCAGCGCCCGCTCTGGTTGGCGGTGGAAAATATCCGCGACCGGGAGAAATTTCTTTGTCTCATCGCGGTGTTTTGTTTCTCGACGAATTTCCAGAATTCAGCCGCAGTATTTTAGAAGCTCTGCGCCAACCGCTCGAAGACGGCACAATTTCTATTGCTCGCGCCAGAGGTAGTTTGCAGTTTCCCGCGCGTTTTATTTTGGTCGCCAGCCAAAACCCATGCCCGTGCGGATACGCCAATGACCCAGATCAGTTTTGCAGTTGTTCGGCCTCCACCCTTTTAAAATATCAAAAAAGAATTAGCGGCCCGATTTTGGATAGAATTGATTTGCATGTGGAAGTGCCACGCTTAAATTTTGAAAAACTTTCGGCATCAGAAAATTCTGAAACATCTTTTTCAATACGAAGCAGGGTAGAGCAGGCCAGAGAAATTCAACAACACCGTTTTTTAAAAACCAATATTATTACCAATGCTGAAATGGGAAACTTGGAAATAAAAAAACATTGTCAACTGGACACCCACTCGATAGACCTGTTGCGTGGAGCGGTAGAAAAAATGCATTTATCCGCACGCGCCTACAATCGCATTTTAAAAATCTCTCGCACCATCGCCGACTTAGCTGGCGAAGAAAAAATACAGATACAACATTTGGCCGAAGCACTACAATTTCGAATAAAAAATAATGAATAATAAATTTAACAAAAATAAATTTTAATATTGACTTTACAGTGTTTGGTTGATAGTATTTTATAAGAGTGCGTTTGTTGCACTCGGTAGACAGGAGAAAGAAAATGGGGTCGACTTGCAATCATGGATTTTTTTTCGCTCCCAACAACGATCTTCAACGCCCAAGTGTGGGACCGCTTGGACCGCTTACCGATCACAGACACCATCACACTAACCTGCACAGAGGAGATGTGATGAGCTGGCGACCAGACAATGCAACTGCCGAAATTTTTCGCGGTAAATCCCGCCTTCTTTTCTACAACGGTTGTCGATCGTCTGAGGTGCCTGACATCGCAAACAGGTATGATTTTGAGTATTTGGTAGCAAGAATGGCCAAACACTATCATCTTGACGCCTGCTTTTGTGAAGGAACTACAACGAGACTGTCGTGGACTTTTTTCTAACCTCCAAAGAGGGTGGGTTGAGACGACCTACCCCCAAGGCCGCTTCAACTCACTGTGTTCACAATTATTGCGGACACAGTGAGAGCGGTCTTGAAAAAAAATAAATACCCCGACTTGTTTAGTCGAGGTATTTTTAATTTGTTTCTTTTATCAATTAGATACTATCCACTTTTGCCACTTTGGCAACAGCTTCCGGATAATAAACTTCCACCACCGCACGCTTCACACCAAACTTGTTTACTTGAGCACGAGGAGCATCCATCCAAATATCCATACGGCCATAACCATAGCGAGAATTCATACGATCGTCCACAGTAAAGACTTTTCCTCCATACAGAGAGGGGATTTTTATTTTTGTACCCATCGGCAACCAGTTGGCCGCAACCATACCATCATAAACACGCTTACCGGAAGCCGCTATAAAAGGATCATCATCGGTTTGATCCGGAGTACTGGAATAGGCGGTTAAAACCGTCTTAACCTCCCTGTGCGGTTTCTTGACAGAGTGTGTCAAATAAATCAGTTTGCCCTCTGGGCTTTCAATTAAACTTAACTCTTTTTGGCTGTTATTAGCCAAAACATTGGTGGAAACAGCTGGTTTTGCCATAGTTGTAATAGGAAATATGACTTGCGCCAACAAAACCGCTAAAACAAAGGAAAATTTGATTGTTTTAAACTTGTTCATTTTAATTTTTGGCTAATTTAGCCTCTTTCTGTTAATTAAAAAAGATACCCATTTAAGATACCCCTCTTTCATAACGCCTTAGTATAGCCCAAAAAGGCAAATTTGTCAATAGGCCGAGGTCGTAGTATAATTAAATAAAATTTTAACAAAAATCCCATGTCATTTCATTTTTTAAAAACAAATCACGCTCGCTCATACGAACCAGAAGAAAAATCAAACCGGTTTGACCGAAAACTTTCAAAAAATTTATTTAAAAAAACAACCGCCTTAGTTGGGGTTGTGTTTTTGATTATCATAATATTGGGATTTGCCACGGTTGCTTGGATTAGCAAAGACCTCCCAGACCCAAACCACCTCAATGATCGTCAAGTGTCTCAGAGTACAAAAATTTATGACCGCACCGGACAACACCTGCTTTACGAAGTATACCAAAATCAAAAAAGAACATTAATTGGCCTTGACCAAATGTCCCCATTAACACCGAAAGCTGTTATTGCTATTGAAGACAAGGGTTTTTATACACATAGTGGTGTACAAGTTCTTAGTATCTTGCGCGCCGCATTCAACAACCTTATTCATCGCAAAGCCGGTTCTGGTGGCGCTTCTACACTTACTCAACAGCTTATCAAAAACACCATGATAGGTGATGAGCGTTCTATTTTTAGAAAAATAAAAGAGGCGATTTTGGCATTGAAGTTAGAAAAAACATATTCCAAAGATGAAATCTTAAAAATGTATTTAAATGAAATTCCTTTTGGCTCGACCAATTACGGTGTGGAGGCCGCTAGCCAGAGTTATTTTCATAAGAGTGCCAAAGATATCGATCTGGCCGAATCGGCCACCCTAGCCGCCCTCATACAAGCTCCTAGTCGATATCTCAACAACATTAACTCTCTGCGAGCACGACGCGACACAGTGTTGCGTTTAATGTTTGAACAAAACTATATTACACAAGATCAAAAAGATCAGGCACAAAATTCGGCCATCAGAATTTATCGCAACAACGGCATTATGGACGCTCCACATTTTGTTTTATATGTTAAACAACAATTAGCCGATCAGTTTGGAGAAAAAATGATGGACGACGGTGGGTTAAAAGTAATTACCACCATTGACTATGACAAGCAGATGGCGGCAGAAAAAATTGTAAAAGAAAACGGAGATAAGTTTGCCAAACAATTCAACGCCAACAACGCCTCTTTGGTATCCATCAACCCAAAGACTGGTCAGATTTTGGCGATGGTCGGTTCGAGAGATTTTAGCAACGAAGAAATTGACGGACAGTTCAATGTGGCAGTGTTAGGTAAACGACAGCCAGGATCTTCTTTTAAACCTTTTGTATATACGGCGGCCTTTGAAAAAGGCTATACACCAAACACTGTACTTTATGACACAATCACCAATTTTGATCGTCGTGCCAATGGTGATTACACACCACATAATTATGACGGTAAAGAACACGGTCTAGTAACCATACGCAAAGCCTTACAAGGATCACTAAATATTCCGGCGGTTAAAACTCTTTATTTGGTTGGCACCAAAGAAACTATAAATTTTGCCAAACGTTTTGGTTATACCACTTTTACCGGTGATCCTGGGTTGAGCTTAGTGTTGGGTGGGGCAGAAGTAAATCTGCTTGAACACACCAATGCTTATGCAACACTGGCTGATAGTGGAATATATCATCCATCGGTTAGTATTTTAAAAGTTACCGACCCAAAAAACACCACACTGCTGGAATGGAAAGACACACCCGGATCAGAGGCGGTGAAACCGGAAATAGCAGCAACCATCTCCAGTGTACTTACCGATGACAATGCTCGCGCTTACATGTTCGGACACAACAGCACCTTGACTTTACCCGACAGGGCTGTAGCTGCCAAGACTGGCACTACCAATGATTACAAGGATGCTTGGACAATGGGATATGTACCATCACTCGCTACCGGCGTGTGGGTAGGAAATACTATACCATCACCAATGAAAGGTGGTGGCAATACTTTGGCTGGATTGATCTGGAATCAATACATGCGCGAAGCTACCAAAAACATTCCACCGGAAACATTCCCTGCCCCTCCGATCAACGATGCTACCAAACCGGTTTTGCGCGGCGCTGATGGTGGAATCAAACTACAAATAAATAAGATGAATGGCAAAATCGCCACCTCATCCACTCCACCAGCTCTAATTATCGAAAAAACATTTTTACCTCCGCACGATATTTTACAATATATAAACAAAGACGACCCGCGCGGTCCAGTACCGGCCAATCCATCCGACGATCCTCAATATCAAAACTGGGAAGACTCTTTACAAGAATGGATACAAAGACAAAACACCGCCGGTAAAGAAGTTTCGTTGGAAGAACCACCGGCCCAATACGATGATGCCGGTTATGATTCGGCACTAACCCCGCAAATACAAATAGTTTCACCGACCAACAACCAAACAGTCAACGGCCGCCAACTGGATATCAAAATTAAGGCTAGCGCTCCACGTGGAATAAAACAAGTTTTTTATATGGTGGACAATGAGCAAGTTGGCTCTAGTGACCAGTTTCCCTTTGATTTCTCCTACACATTCTCGACGCTTTATACCGAACAACACATATTAAAAGTTTCGGCGACTGACGATCAGGGAAATGCCGGGCAGGCACAAATAAATCTCTTTGTGAACGCCGACTATGATCCAGCAAATTTTAGTTGGGTGGATGGAGAAAACTTGTCTATTAACAAAACCGACTTTCCAAAAATCGTCCAACTAAAACCAGCTCGCTGGGACGATATTAAAGATATAAAAATACAATTGATCAGTTCAAAAAATAATACCAAAAACATTTTTGATTTCAACCACAAAGAAGACCAGCTTACCAATATCGGACTGTTAGAATTTACTTGGAAAACTTTTCCTGGTGTCGGACAATACACTCTCAAAGGAATTCTCACAGACAAGAACGGACACACTGAAGAAAAAAGTTTGGTTGTAGAAATAAAATAAACATAAAAACCCCCAGTAAATAATTACTGGGGGTTTTTATTTTAATATATTTTTTATTATTGTCTAATCGGCATCACTATATACAAGAAACTCTCATCTTCTTTTGGAACAAACAAACAAGGACTATCACTACTAATTAGTTTTAATGTTGCGGTGGAAGATTTTATGTTGTTCAGGCCATCCAAAACATAACGGTGATTTAACATGATAGTATTATCTTCTCCATTTATGTCTGCCGATAAATCGGAGGCATATTCACCGGTTTGTGATGATGTTGATGAAAGTTTGACTGATCCTTCTTTACTACTAATAACACAGGCGATGGCGTTCACACCTACGGTTGTAAACAAACTAGCCATTTTTATTTCTTTGGTCATCTTACCAACATCGAAAGTGGCCGAAGTTTTAAATTCTTTTGGAATAATTTGAGCATAATCCGGATAACTTCCTTCTACCAAACGAGATACAAGTTGAACATTACCGTAGTGCATTGCTAATTGATTTTCCCCCACAAGCATTCTTACATTTTCTTGTTTTTCTTGAGCGTCAGCCAAAGATAATATGTGAATTATTTCTGAGGTAGTTCTACCAGGTACTATTATTTTAAATTCACCTTCTCCTTGTTTTATTTTTATTTTTTTCTCAGCCAAACGATAACTGTCTGTAGCCGCCAATATTAGACCATTAAAATATGAGGTGTTAAAACCAAAATACATACCGGATAGCTCCGGTCGAATTTCCGATTTGGCCAAAGATGAGATTGTCTGCCCCAAACCATTTTTTAGTTCTTCGGCATCAAAGAGAAACCCAGCGCCAGTGTTTACCGAAGGGATAACCGGAAACTCTTCCGCTGGCAGACCCTTGATTTTGGTGGACGATCTTCCGCAGGTTATAGAAAGTTCGTTGTCTTTTATTTCCATCTCAATTTTTTCATCAGACAACAAATTTACAAATTCGCTCAGTGTTCTAGCCGGAACCGTGAATGAGCCCGGTTCATCAACTTTGGATCGGATGGTAGCAATTACTGCCAATTCCAAGTTGGTGGCGATTACTTCTGTTTTTTGATCGTCGGCTTTAATCAAGACATTACCCAGTATTGGTAGTGTCACATTTTTGTTGGCAATTCCTCCTACAACTGAAAGCGCTTTGGAAAGATTGTCTTTCGTACAGGTTATTTTCATATTGTATAATTAAGTATATATATAAATAATAATAGTAATAAGGCTGTGCAAAGTGTTGATAAGTTCGTTTTTTATTTTAATTTAGCCAAATTTTGTGTTGATAATTTTTTAACAAAGTAGTGGGAAAGTGTGTAAAGAATTTGGTGAATTTTGAAAAAATATTTTTCTGTTGATAAGTGAGTGTTTTATTCTTTTTCTATTAACAGGTTATTAACAGGATTTCCACACCACTAAGAGCAAAAACAAAACTATTTTTAGATATTATTTATATATAATCTTTGTCGAATTAGTTCAACTTCTTGTTTTAATTTTAAATCATTTTCTATATCCTTGGTAATTTTTTCATTGGCGTGCATCGCGGTGGTATGATCGCGTCCACCCAATTCGTCTCCGATGGAAGGGAAAGACATTTTGAGATCGTTGCGTAACAAATACATAATAATCTGGCGAGGGTAGGAGAGTTTCTTTTCACGGCTTTTACCAGAAACATCTTCGGTGCTGACATTAAAAAAATCACAAACTGTCTCGATTAATTGAGTGGAAGTAACTGAGCGGCGGGCAGAGGCTGATTCAAAACTGGAAAGGATATATTTTACCGATTCGGCGGTAGGAGAGATATTTTTTAGTTGGTGGTAAGCAATTATTTTGTTTAGGGCTCCTTCTAATTCACGAATATTACTTTGGACGATGGTGGCAACAGTGCTGAGAGTCTTTTGGTCTAACACAAAGTTTTTTTCTGAACACTTTTTTTCTAAAATAGCCACTCTGGTTTCGTAGTCCGGAGCCGACACATCGACAATCATACCCCACTCAAAACGTGATTTTAGGCGGTCTTCTAAGGCAGGTATGGCCTTTGGTGGGCGATCTGAGGTGAGAATAACTTGTTTGTTGGCTTGGTGGAGTTCGTTGAAGGTATGAAAAAAAGATTCTTGACTGGCTTCTTTTCCGGCAATAAATTGGATATCGTCGATTAACAAAGCATCGATTGAGCGGTAGCGGTTTTGAAAATCGCGAGCACCACCACTACGTAAAGAAGCGACAAAATCATTCGTAAACTTTTCGGCGCTGACATACATTATTGAGGTGGTTGGGTTTTTGCGTAAAAGCTCATTGCCAACCGCTTGTAATAGGTGGGTTTTTCCTAAACCAACCCCACCATAGATAAACAGAGGATTGTAAGCTTGGCCAGGTCGGTCACCAACTGCTTTGGCGGCGGCAAAAGCCAACTCAGTGCCTTTGCCAACCACAAAACTATCAAAATTGTATTTTTGGTTGATAGTAAAACCGTAAATAGAAGTATGAGAAGGGGTGATTTGTGGTTGTTGAACCACCGCTTTTTCTTGTTCTTGTTGTGGGGTTGGAGAAAAAGTGGTGTTAATAGTCGACTCTATCACGTTTTTGATGTTTTCAATTTTATATTCTAATTTACGAATTGGCAAAGCGGTGATTCTCTCTAGTGATTGGATAATTTGGTGGTGGTGTTTTTTTTCAATCCACGCCTGATTAAAAGTGTTTGGAACACACAATATTACCTGTCCATCATTAAAAGACACAATGCCGGTATTTTTAAACCAGGTATTAAAATTGGCTTTGGAGATAGTAAGTTCTAATTCTGATAAAACCGCCTGCCAAATTTCGTTATTAGTCATATTTTATTCACAATATAGAAAAGAGTAAAACTTTGTTTTCATTTTAGCACAAACAAACCACAGCTCAAACTATTGTGTAGACTAAAAAGTGCAGAGACTGTGGATAAGCTGTGGATAGTAAATATTGTTGACCAAAAGACAATAATATGATAAGCTGTTTACAGTAATACATTAAACAATTCGATATGGCAACAAAAAGAACCTATCAACCAAACAAAAAACATCGCGCCAAAGCCCATGGTTTTTTGGACAGAATGTCCAATAAAAACGGCCGAGCGATCTTGTCTCGTCGTCGTGCTAAGGGGCGCAAGAAGCTGACGGTGTCTGATGAAAAATCCGGAAAATTATTGAGAAAAACTGGAAGATAAATAAAAACCCCTGATTGAATCGGGGGTTTTTATTTGGTATAATGAGAATATGTATAAAAAAGAAAACCATTTGACCAAGGTGCGGGATTTTAACATGATATTAAAGCATGGTTTTTGGGTTAATGGTATTTTTTTGAGCTTAAAAGTGCTGGAATTAGCCAAAAATGTGGCTTATTTTCCACCCAAAGAAGATGTGGATAATTTCAAAAAACAACTAAGGTTAGCCATAAATATTGGGTTAAAGGTGTCGAAAAGTGCGGTCGTGCGTAATCGAGCGAAACGGCAGGCAAAAGAGGTGGTAAGGTTGATTATGAAGGAAAATGGCATCAAGGAAGGTTTTTATCTTTTTTTTGTGGCTAAGCCAAATATCAAAGACAAAAGCTATACTGAAATAAGCCAAGAAGTGAAAGTATTATTGGAGCGAGCAAAAGTGATGGTGTAATTTTTAACTGTCATTCTCGCGAAAGCGGGAATCCAGTCGTTTTATAAAAAAACAAAATAAAAATTTATTTTAGAATGAAAAAAAAGCTTTTATATTACATCAAAAAGGCAACTATTTTATTGCGTTTGCCAATAATTTTTTTTATTTGGGTATATCAAAAGACTATTTCTCCAGATCATGGACCTCTAAAATATTTTTTTCCACAGGGATACTGTCGATTTTTTCCAACTTGTAGTGAATACGGAAAACAAAGTATAAAAAAACACGGCTTGATTGTCGGAGGTTCAAAGGCCGTGTGGAGAGTTTTGCGGTGCAATCCATGGAATGAAGGCGGAGTTGATTTGCCCTAGATCGTCACTGTCATTCCGAGTGACTGAAAGGAACCGAGGAATCCCTTGTCATTCAATCACCAATTTCAATTGTTTTGTTTTTGCTCGTCGTGCCAGCGGCGATTTTTATTTTGCTTTTGGATATATCAAAATGTTCGGCCAATAATTTTATTAGTGCGTCATTGGCTTTGCCGTCTACCGGCGGAGCGGTTAATTTTATTTTTAAGGTGCCGTCGGACATTTCGCCGACAACTTCATTTTTAGATGAACGCGGTAGGACGCGGATTTTTATTTTTTTCATAATTTTTTTTCGTCGTGTAAACACACCCCCGCTCTCTCGCTGTGAAAATATTCGGATAATTTGTGACTCATTTTGCTCTGGCTCTGAACTCGCCTGCGGGCTCAAACAGCAGAGCCAGCCACGCAAAATTCGTCTACAAATTATTCCTTATATTTTCAGCGCTCGTTCGGGGGATATGTTTACACGGCTCTTATATTTTTTAATATCGCTAAATCTTCGCGAACTTTGTCGTATTCGGTTTCTAGGTAGAAGTTTTTGTCTTTTAGTTTTTTATTTTTTAACAGGGCTTCAAAACCGGCTTTGCCGATGAGGCCGTCGCCGATATGTTCGTGGCGATCTTTGCGGCCGCCGAGTTCGATTTTACTGTCGTTGCAATGAAATATTTTTAATTTTTCCAGTCCAATAATTTTATCAAAATCTTGTAAAGTTTTTTCTACAGTAGCAGGTGTGCGGATATCATAACCGGAGGCAAAGCCGTGTTGAGTATCATAACACACACCGATGTCATATTTTTTTAATTTTTTATCATTTAAAATTGCGGCGATTTCTTCGAAGGTGTCACCGATGATCGAGCCGGTGCCAGCCGATATTTCTATTAAAAATTGGGTGCTGCCATTGTATCCTTTTAACATTTCGGATAGTCCGGTGGTTAGTTGTGCTAGGCCGGCTTCTTCGCCGAGATCTTTGTAGCTACCCAAATGCGCCATTACATAGGCAGTGCCTAGTTGTGATGAGCGTTCCAATTCTTCACGCACCACCGTGACTGAGGCGTGTTTGATGCGCGGATTGGCACTGGCGAAGTTTATAAAATACGGGGCATGCACTACCCATTCTTTGAGGTCGTGTTTTTTGCAAAGATCAATAAATTCAGTAGCAATTTTTTTATCCAGCGGAGCAACATAGCCACCTTGTGGTGAGCGTGTGAACATCTGAAAAACCTCACACCCAAGTTCGTGGGCGTTTTTTGGGGCGTTGATCAATCCGCCGGCGATAGAGACATGACAGCCAAAATACATATTATTAGTTTATTGTTAAACAATCCGATTATTTTTACAAATATCCTTTTACATCAGTTTTTTCTTGGATACGCGCATGCGATTTTTCCCATTCACTCCAATCGTTGGTGAGACCACCTTCAATTTGGTGGGCAGAGGTGGAACAACCCCACAAAAAACCGGAAGGGAGGCTTAAATTATTTTTTGCTTCTATCATATTTGATATAATTGTTGAGGGATTTCTCCGCTCGTCGCGAGACTAGGTCGAAATGACAAGTAAAAAATTATTAGTAAGTTAATTTTAACAAGATATTTTGTAAATAGCAAACAATCTTTTCAAACAAACTAACCAATTAAAAAATCCCGATTATATCGGGATTTTTTAATGTGAGCTTTATTTTAGTATTTTTTCTTTCAACCAGGCAATTACTTTTTTGTTTTGAATAGTGGCGGCTAGTGTATCTAATACTTCGTGGCGTTTTAAGGCTTCTTCTACTTTTGGATCATCCTTGTAAGTGACTTTGATAATTGCTATTTCTTTGTCCAGTTCTTCTTTTTCAACTTTGATATCATTTTCTTTGGCGATTTGACGAGAGATCAAAGCGGCTTTGACGCGAACCAAGGCACGGTCGGAGAAATCATTACCGATTTCTTCCTCAGTCTTTTTGAGATCTTTGAGATATTTTTCAAATTCGATGCCTTGTTCTTGCAGGCTGTTTTTTAATTCATAAAACATTTTTTGTTTTTCTGAAGTGATCAAAACATCCGGCACCTCGCTAAATTCACTGGCCAAAATTACTTTCTCCAATAGTTCAGCTTCGATGCGTTGATCTTCTTTGTTTTGCGCTTCTTGTTTTAGGTTGGTCATCAAAATTTCTTTCAAATCCTCGACGCTTTTTTGACCAAGTTTTATTGCCAGTTCGTCGTTGATCTCTGGGTACTCAATAGAGTAAACATCGTTTACTTTGATGTGGAAATCAATATTTTTTCCAGCCAAATGTTTTTGATAATGTTCATCCGGAAATTTCAAAGAAAATTCTTTCACTTCATCTTTTTTCAAACCAACCAACTGTTCGGCAAAGCCTGGAATGTAATGTGGCTCAGAAAGATAAACCTGGTGTTTTGGGGCTTGACCACCTTCGACCGGTACTTTGTTGATAGACATATTCATCGCCACTTCTATTTTGTCTTCTTTGGTAGCAACTCCTTCTTTTACAACTTCTTTGGCTTGCATTTTGCGTAAATTGTCCAAAACATCGTTGATTTCTTTGTCGCCAACTACTACTTCTTTTTTCTTGGCGTCAATCTTGGAAAGGTCGGCTACTTTTACCGATGGCAAAAGTGCGGCCACGGCCTTGAAAACAAAATCATTGCCAGGCGCCATTTTTTCAATGGTGATTTCCGGCATTCCGATCGTATCCAATTTTTCTGTTTTTACGGCTTCAAAAAAATTCTTTTCGACGATAGCTTGCAGTGCTTCTTCTAAAATTTTGATCTCACCCAAGTTTTGTTTGACAATTTCGTATGGAGCTTTGCCTGGGCGGAAACCGTGGATAGCGGCGCGTTCGGATAGACGAGCGGCGGCGGATTCCATATCTTTTTTGTAGTCGGCTGGGGTGACGGTAATAACCAATTCGACTTGAGATTTTGGCAGTTGTTTCAAAATATGTGACATATGTAGCAATTAAAAATACGAGTGGATTTTATCTTAATTGAAGAAAAAAGTCAATTCGACAGGATCGAAAGGTTGACTTTTTGACTATTTTGGTGTATAAAGAAATTGTTAAAAATACCTGAGGTGGGGCGCAGGGAGCGTCTTTGCTGATGGTTCTTCAGGAGGAAAGAGTAAAATGAAAATAAGAGAAGTTACGATTTTTCACCAAATCGGTGGCTCATCGTCCCTAGTTATTAAACAATGGCTTTGTGATAATCCGGACTGGATTTTGCGGGGCGACGCGATAGGGACGAACTTCGTTACGCGTTTCGTTGTGGTGGGGTGAACCACACACTTTTTCAGCGGACACTCGGCTGAACATATTGTTCAGCCGAGGTGGGGTTTTGAAATCATCCGTCCTATCCTAAGCAGAAAAATTTTTTCTGTTTAGGATACGGATGATTTCAAAGATTCCCGCTTTTGCGGGAATGACAAAAATAAAAAATCTCGACTTTTGGTCGAGATTTTTTGTGAAGATTTAAGGGGTCCTTCACTACATTCAGGATGACAGTTGAAAATTATTTTATCAATAATCCAACGATGAGCAATGCCACGATGTTGGCCACTTTGATCATCGGATTGATCGAAGGACCAGCGGTGTCTTTGTATGGATCACCAACAGTGTCGCCAGTAACTGCGGCTTGATGTGCAAAAGATCCTTTGCCACCGTAATTACCAAGTTCAATATATTTTTTGGCATTATCCCAAGCGGCACCACCGGTAGTCATAGAGATGGCAACAAAGATGCCAGTGATAATAGTACCAACCAACAAACCTCCAAGCGCTTCAACACCCAAGAAATATCCAACCGCAATTGGTACAACCACAGGAATCAAAGACGGCACCAGCATTTGACCAATAGCTCCTTTGGTCACGATATCTACGGCTTTGCCGTAATCTGGTTTTCCGGTTCCTTCCATGATGCCGGCAATTTCACGGAATTGACGACGGACTTCTTCTACTACTTGTCCGGCCACTTTTCCAACTGATTCCATCAACATGGCACCAAAAAGATATGGCAACAAACCACCAATAAATAATCCAACCAAAACTTTTGGATCATTGATCATAAATTTCACAGTGTCCGGAAGTTTGTGGGTGAAGTCGGCAAACAAAACGAGTGAAGCCAAACCAGCGGAAGCGATAGCATAACCTTTGGTTACAGCTTTGGTAGTATTGCCAACCGCATCCAATGGGTCGGTAACATTGCGTACATCTTCGGACAATTCAGCCATCTCAGCAATACCGCCGGCGTTATCAGTAATAGGACCAAAAGCATCAATAGTTACGATAATACCGGTCATAGACAACATGCTCACAGCGGCAATAGCGACGCCGTACAAACCAGCTAGATAATGAGAACCCATCATCGCGGCCATGATCAAAAGAACAGGTAACGCAGTGGATTTCATTGATACTGCTAAACCAGCGATCACATTGGTGCCGTGGCCAGTAGTACTAGCTTTGGCGATGTGTTGAACCGGAGAGTATTTTGTAGAAGTATAATAATCAGTTAGAGCTACCATTAGAGCGGTAAGCACTAAACCGATAATAGAACATAAGAAAATATTTTTGACACTATATCCAGCCAGACCACTCATTAACCAATTGGTAGCTGGATAAAAACCTAACAAAGCAATCACACCAGCGGCTATTAAACCTTTGTATAAAGCTTTCATTACATTTTTATCTTCACCCAAACGGATAAAGAATGTTCCAAGTATTGAAGCGATAATGGAAATGCCGCCAAGTACGATTGGAAACACAGCCACTTTTTCGTTGCTTGGGAAAAGCAAACCACCTAATACCATTGCGGCGATAGTAGTGATAGCGTAAGTTTCAAAAAGATCGGCAGCCATACCAGCGCAGTCACCAACATTGTCACCAACATTGTCGGCAATTACGGCTGGATTGCGAGGATCGTCTTCTGGAATGCCTTTTTCTACTTTACCAACCAAATCAGCACCAACATCAGCGGCTTTGGTAAAGATACCGCCACCGATACGGGCAAAAACAGAAATCAAACTACCACCAAAACCAAGACCGATTAAGGCAGACAAATCATGTGTTAAATAATAAAAACCAGAAACGCCGAACAATCCAAGACCGGAAACTAACAGACCAGTAACAGTACCACCTTTGACAGCGACATCAAGTGCCGGTTTGAAACCTTTTTTAGCAGCTTCGGCAGTGCGGACATTGGCTTTGACTGAAATTAACATACCAATAGTACCGGCCAATCCGGAAAATACTGCACCCACCACAAAACCAAAAGCAGTAATCCAATCAATAAACAAACCTAATAAAATAAAAACCACAACTGCCACATAAGCAATTGTTTTGTATTGACGAGAAAGATAAGCTTTGGCACCATCTTGGATAGCGCGCGCGATAGATTGCATACGATCATCGCCAGCTGGTTGTTTGAGAACCCAACGAATAAGCACCGCACCATAAATAATGGCCACAAGTGCCGGTAAAATTCCGCCTAACACTATAATCATAAGTGTTGAAGTTAAGATTTAAATATTAAATTAACCGGCAACATTGATTGGTCTCAAGGTTGCCTTGAACGATATCTTATGCTAAAATAGCCCAATCGTCAAGATATGAAATATAACGTATTATTAAAATTATTGCGTTTTTTGGTTAATATTAAGCGATTTTTCTGGTGGATAGGTGCCGGTGGGTTTTTGTTGTTTGCTAATTTTTTTGGTAAAATCTATCGTTTTTTCGCCTATATCCTGTATAAATTCAATTTATATCTAAAAAAGATCGGTCTAAATACCGGTGCAGGCATTATTGCGAGAGATGCTATTCAAATAATTGTTTTTATTTTATTATTTTTGGTTTCCATTCCACAGACAAAACTATTTACACAAAAAACTGTTTTTTTACCTGGGCAGAAAACATTGGCCTTTAATTTGTTTGGTGGTGGTGAAGATTTTAGTTTTGAGGAAGTGACGGCTGAACCGGTACAAACAAATATTACTCCGGTATACAATTGGCGTGCTGGAATAATCAGTACAGACAATGCCGTTAATCAGACAGAGACAATGGTTTATGATCAAGATTTAGCGGGTGTGGTGGCTGGGGGTATGGCTATCAACAAACCACAAATGATGACCGGTGGTGTGAGTAAGAGTGGATCTGGTCGCAAACAAACACTGGAATATTTTGTGGTGTCAGGAGATTCACTCAACAGTATTGCCAATCGTTTTGGCGTGAATGTGGCAACAATTTTGTGGGAAAATGGTTTGGCCGCCAAGTCAACATTAAAATTAGGCCAAAAATTAATGATTCCACCGGCTAGTGGCGTTATGCATTTGGTGCGCAAAGGGGATAATTTAAAAAAGATTGCGATTTTGTATGGAGCTAAAATGGAGGATATAGTGCAGTTTAACAATTTGGATGAAAACGGGAAAGATTTAAGAATTGGCGAGAGAATTATGGTTCCAGGTGGTGTAAAAACAGAAATAGTTGTAGCAAAACCAGTGGTTAAAAAAGGTCAGTTGGTCAAAAATGGCAAAGTGTACCTTACCGAACAGCAAAGTTACGGCAAAATTATTCGCCCGCCATCTTCTGGGCAAGAACCAGGGACAAGTGGATTTATTTGGCCGTCTGGTGCTCACATAATTACTCAATATTTTGGTTGGAAACACCATGGAGTAGATATTGCCGGTCCTTTTGAAACACCAAATTATGCGGCCAAAGCCGGTGTAGTTGAAAAAGCACAATGCGGTTGGAACAATGGTTATGGTTGTGAAATTATTATTGATCATGGCAATGGAATAAAAACACTCTATGGTCACAATGCTCGTTTGTTGGTGTCGCCAGGGGAATATGTAGAGACTGGGCAAACAATCGGTTTGATGGGGAACACCGGTAATGTGCGGGGACGAACCGGTATCCACCTGCATTTTGAGGTATTAAAAAATGGCGCGCGGGTGAATCCTTTTGGATATGTGAGATAAAGTCATTGCGAGGAGCGAAGCGACGAAGCAATCCCTTGATTTTTATAAAAAAGAATGATATTGTTCTGGTATAAAAATGGTACCGTTGCCAAGCAGTAAGGCAGAGGTCTGCAAAACCTCTATGCGTGGGTGCAATTCCCACCGGTACCTCAAAGACAACAGGACAAAATACTCGCACCGACAATGACCTTTTCGCTTTCCTCGCCCTGCGAAGGATCCAGGGAATCGTCCGCCTTAGGCGGAGCTCATAACTCGCTCAAAGGTAATTATTGGTGCGAGTATTTTTATTGCTGAAAAATTGTTTTGAGTGTAAAATGGTATCATTATGACAAAATTTGTTATTATCGACGGCAACGCCATTGTTCATCGTGCTTATCATGGAATTCCACCGATGCATACCAAGGGTGGAGTGATGGTCAATGCGGTGTATGGTTTTACTTCCATGTTGCTCAAAGTTTGGAAAGAAATCAAACCGACACATTTGTGTGTAAGTTTTGATGTCGCTGGTGGAACTTTTCGAA
>JAVHSM010000042.1:0-12196 GCA_036172155.1 Candidatus Magasanikiibacteriota bacterium | reverse complement strand
ATTTCATTTTTGGCTACATCTGGAGTTTCGAGTAATGTATAGCCGTGTTTTGTCACGACATCAATTCCGTAGTTTATCAGCGCTTGATTCAGTCGTACTAAATTATTTTTGGTAAAATAGAATTTGGCACCGGCCACTTTTGTACCTCGGTCAAAATCTATCAGATCATTTTGTAACATTAATTCTTCATGGTCTTTTGGAATAAAGTCGAGTTTGAAATCTTTTGGACTTTGAAACACTACTTTGTAATCCTCTTCGCCGCCAATCGGACTATCGGGATGAGTGAGATTCGGAACTTGTAATAAATAATTTTTGTATTCAAGCTCTATTTTTTCCAATTCTTCTTCCGAGGCTTTTATTTGTTCTCCCACTTCGCGCATTTTGGCAATTTCTTCCAGGCTGGGCTTGCCTTTGGAACCTTGATTGCGACTAGCGCGTAATTCTTCTGTTTGTTTGAGTGAATCACGGCGTTTTTCATCGAGTGTGAGTAAAGCATCGACATCTATTTTCACTCGGCGATTGACACAATTTTTTTTGATAGCCTCGATATTTTCACGAATAAATTTTATATCTAACATATAATTAGTCTATGTATTTTTTTAAAATGCTTTTGTAGTCTTGAATAATTTTTTTATTCAAAGGTAAAAAATCTAATTTCAGTGTTTCTTTTAATGTAAACCATCCATAGTCGGCGGTTTCGTTATCAGCAATGCTTACTTTACCAGACAATACCTTGCAGATATATATTGGTAGAAAAATTTGATAACCGTATTTTTTTTCAACTTTGCATTCTATTTCTTTGAATATTTCTATCGGTTCAACGGTAAAGCCGGTTTCTTCTTTGACTTCGCGTTTTAAACAGTTCAAAGTTGTCTCCCCTACCTCTACACCTCCGCCAGGGAATTCCCAGTGGTTGTTGAATTCTTTTCGTGTATCACGTCGTTTGGTAAAAAATATTTTTCTATCTTTTGTAATTAATGCGAGGGGCACAATTAATTGTCTAAAAGCAAATTGTTTATCTAAATGGTGTTTTACTTTTGACATCACTTGTCCGCGGTGACTAACTGTATTTTTTTCCGCTACCGATAATTCCGAAAAGTTCTTTTTTAAAGGTGGGTAATAAAAAATACAATCATAGTTCATTCCCGGTCTAAAATCTGCCACGGATTTTTCTGATATTTTTCCTTCAGCTCGTCCGACAAATATTGAAAAATTTTCTTCTTGTGGTTTATAAATACAAGCGTGGGTTTCAAAATAAGCGTTTCGTTTGGCCGTTGGTACGCCTTTTAATAATTTTAAAATCTTTTCATTTCTCTTTTTTGGACTTAAAGCAAAACGTTTGGCTTTTATACCTGGCATTCCACCCAATTCTTTTACATAAAAACCGGTGTCTTCGGCAATTGTGATTAATTTACTTTTTTCTGCAAAAAATTTGGCTTTTTTTAAGGCATTTTCCCAAGTAGTGTCACAATCTTCTTCCACTTCGATTTTATCCAAGCCAACAGCTTTCAAATCAACAAACTTAAAATGCAGATCGCTAAAAAAGTTCACGATTTCGTAAAACTTTCCTTCGTTGGTTGTAGCGATCAGAATTTTTTGCATATTTTTTGTTTGTCATCTTGATTCCCCGCTTTTGCGAGGATAAATTCCGCGAAGAATCACTTAAAATTAGACAAGAGGGATTCTTCGTTTCACTCAGAATGACGGAATTTTGAACTTTTATAAATGTCTGGCATGTATGGTGCTAGGCGTACTATTTTGGTGTTGTCTTCGGTTACCTCTTCCAATTTATCAACAAAAGCGCGTTGGTCGTATCCCAGCGCTACCACATTTGGTTGTTCTTCTTTGATTGCTTGATATTTATCATCTAAACAACCTAGTCTGACTTTGTCCGCAATTTTTAAATCAATGATATTTTTTAATCTGACATCTTCATTATTTACAGGATCTCTACCTTTGATATCACAGACGGTCTGATCACGCGCTACCACCACTACCAAATAATCTCCATATTCTTTGGCCTCTTTAAATAAATGCAAATGACCTGGATGGATAATATCAAATGTGCCAAATACAATTACTTTAGTCATGTTCTTCTTTTTTTCTTTCTATTTGTGATTCTCTTGTTTTTGGTAAACTTGGTTTTAATGTGGGAAATAGAATTACTTCTTTGAGATTATCAGCGTTCACCAAAAGTTTTATCAAACGATCGATGCCCATGCCTAGCCCGGCAGTTGGTGGCATACCATGTTTGAGTGCTGTCACAAAATCTTCGTCGTATGGCATGCTCTCATCATCACCGGCGGCTTCCAAACGAGCCTGTTCTTTGAAACGTTCTTCTTGGTCAAGCGGATCGTTGAGCTCAGAAAATGCATTACAGAGTTCGTTACCACCGACACACAATAGTTGAAAACGTTCGACATAGCGTGGATCATCAGCGCGTTTTTTGGCTAATGGAGAAAGTTCAACCGGATGATCAATCATGAAAATTGGATTGATGATATGTGGTCGAGCATAAACTTTATAAATTTCGTCGATTAATTTTCCGCGTCCAGTGCCTGATTTGATACCATCTACTTTTAGTTCAATTGCTTTTTTGTACATTGATTCATCATCTGGACAATCCTCAATATCGAATTTGGCATATTGTTTTACCAAGTCACGCATTGAAACGCGTGGATATGGCGGAGTGAAATCCACTTCTTGTCCGTCGATAGTGAATTTGAGTTCTTTGCCGGCGGCTTTTATTAGTCGCGGCAATAAATCTTCCATCAAATCCATGAGTTTGGTGTAATCGGCATAAGCCCAATAAAATTCAATCTGGGTAAATTCCGGATTGTGATTGTGGTCAATCCCCTCGTTGCGGAAACATTTGGCCACTTCGTAGACTTTTTCAAAACCACCGACAATCAGGCGTTTTAAATATAATTCCGGAGCGATGCGCAAATAAAGTGGAATATCTAAAGCGTTGTGATGGGTGACAAACGGTTTGGCCAAAGCGCCGCCGTAGAGAGTTTGCAAAACCGGAGTTTCTACTTCGTAAAAACCAAGGCCGTCGAAATAATTGCGAATTTGTTTGACCACATTACTGCGAATTTTGGCTATATTCATGGATTCATCATTTGACAATAAATCTAAATAACGTTTGCGGTATCGTTGTTCGATATCGCTTAGTCCATGAAATTTTTCTGGTAATGGCAAAAGTGCTTTGGACAGTAAAGTATATTCTTTTACCAGTATAGAAGTTTCACCGGCGTGAGTAACAAAAATAGTACCGGTAACCGAGATAAAATCTCCCAAATCAAAGTTTTTAACAAAAAATTTGTATTTTTCTTTCCCCAGTTCTTTTTCGGAAACAGCCAATTGCATTTTACCGGAAGCATCTTTGAGGTGTGCAAAGCAAAGTTTGCCCATATCGCGAATGGCGACTAGGCGACCACTGGATTGTACTGGGGAATCGACTGTCATAGTTTTGGCTATGTCCAGCGGAACGCCCTTTTCACTTTTGGCCGGGTATGGTTCGATGCCAGCAGTTTTAATTATATTTAAGCGCCCTAAACGAGCCTGAAATTCTTCGATTTCCTCGGTCATATATTTATTTTAAAAGTAGGCTTAGTATAGCAGTTTATGGACAAAAAGTCAAAAAACCCCAGTTTTAACCGGGGTTTGATAATTATTTGATTGCAATGATTTCGTAGACCTGTTTACCGGCTGGCGTAGTCACCTCTACTTTATCTTTGACGCTATGCTTTAGAAAGGCTTGTCCTAGCGGAGATTCGTTGGAGATATAACCTTTGGTTGGGTCTATTTCTTGTGGTCCAACGATGGTGTAGTCTTTAATTTTATCGTTTATCTTTACTGTTACGGTACAGCCCATTGAAACAGTGTCAGAGTCATCACTTTTTTGGAATATTTGAACATTTAGTAATAAATGTTCCAGTTCTTGTACTCTGCTTTGTGTCCAAGACATATCTTCGCGGGCTTGGTGATATTCGGCATTTTCGGAAAGATCACCCTGTTGTTTGGCTTCGTCAATGCGTTTGGCGATATCAGGGATGGTTTTGTCGCGTAGAGTAACCAGTTCAATTTTTAGATTTTTGAGACTGGCTTCGGTTAAATATTGTACATTGTCCATATAAAAAAATAAAATAAACTCGCAAAGAGTTCTTAACTAATATGATAGCAGATGTTTGTTTAGTGTGTCAAATATTTTTTTCCCCACCAGCTCAAAAAGTCGCGTGCGATTGGCATACTGACGGTGGAACCCTGTCCGCCCTGTTCAATCAAAACGGTTACCACAATCTGTGGATTTTCATAAGGGGCAAAGGCGGTGAACCAGGCATGTTCCGGTTTTTTGCTGTTCCATTGGGCGGTGCCGGTTTTGCCGGCGGAAGTAAATGGGAGTGTCTGTAATAGTTTGCAACTACCAATCAAGACACATTCGCGCATGCCTAGACGAACAATGTCCAAGGTTTTGTCGGAAACGATATTTGTTTTGGTTGGTGGAAAATTTAGTTTTTTGGTGTTGTTATTTTTTGAAGTAAATTGTAGGGCAACATGCGGTTTTATGATAGTGCCGCCGTTGGCAAAAGCCGCTGTCCAGACTGATGCCTGCAAAGGTGTAACCAACAGGTCACCTTGGCCAATTGACAAATTGTAAGTGTCCCCCACATACCATTGTTCGCCTTTGGTAGTTTTTTTCCATTCTTTGCTTGGTAAAAATCCAGCACTTTCTGCCGGCAGATCAATGCCGGTTTTTTGTGAAAGATTAAATTTTTTCATGTATTCAAGCATTTTGTCCACACCCAAACCAACAAAATTTCCGTAGCCACCACCAATGTAGTAAAAGAAAGTGTTAATAGACCAAGCCAGTGCCTTGGTGACATTAGTCACGCCATGGCCGCCAACTTTCCAATCTTTAAAAATCCATCTGCTGACATGTAATTCACCGGTACTTAAAACAGTGGTGTTGATGTCCACAATTTTTTCTTCCAAAGCGGCCGCCGCAATCACCGGTTTTATAATTGATCCGGAAGGAATGTTGCCACCAATAGCCCGATTGAAAAGCGGTTGGTCGGGGTCAGAAAGATATTTATCATAATCTTCTTGTTTTATTCCGTTGGAAAAAAGATTGTTATTAAAACTTGGCCAACTGACCATAGCTACCACCTCTCCGTTACGGGGGTTAAGAGCGATGGCTGAAATGCGATGTGGTCCGTGAATGTCGGTAAAGTTTTTTATCAGTTGTTCCATTTTATTTTGTGCTTCCCAATCAATAGTGAGCCATAAATTTTTTCCGGCAGTAGGTGGTTCTTCGGCGACGACATTTTGTTCGCGGCCGGCCGCGTTTACTTCAATTTTTTTTCTACCAAAAGTACCGCGCAGTTCGCTTTCGTAAATTTTTTCCACGCCGGTTTTACCAATTTTGTCTGAAACCAAATATCCTTTGGTATGGTTGTCTTCCAATTCACGATCGTTTAGTTTGCTTAAATATCCCAAAACATGAGAAAGTGAAAGTGTACTCGAAGTTGATTTGTCATCGGAAAAAATGTAATCGCGTTTGGTGCCGCCTTCGATCAAAACCCCTGGCATCTCAGCGCTTTCGATATAAATTTTTAATGAGGTGTCGTAATCTAAATCATCTTTTAACACCAATGACTCGTAACTATAATTTTTGTATTTTAAAAGCAAACTTTGAATATAGCCTTCCGTTAATCCGGAAATAGAGGCCAAGCGGACAACTACTTCTTGTCGTTTAATTTTGTCGGTTGGTAAATCCTGAGGGACTATTGATAAGGAAAAATTGGGAATATTTTGTACCAATTGTTTGCCGTCGCGATCGTAAATAATACCGCGTTCGGCGGCAATTGGTCTAATGCGGATGCGGTTGTTTTCGGCTAAATTGTGGAAATAATCCCCCTTTACAATTTGGACATAAAAACTTTTTGTTAATATTATCAGTAAACAAAATCCTAAAATACCGACTAGCCACCAGATATTTTTATTTAAAATACTTTTGCCTAAATATTTGCGCGTGCCAACCGTGGTCGTATGTTTGGAAAATTCTTTTTCCAAATGCAAATTTTCTTCCACCCAATTGTGGCGAAATTTACCGTCCAAATTTTTCCAGTGGTTATCACTGTTGTTGATTTCAAAAATTTCATGACTCATATCAGGCGGGTAGTATTGATGACATATTCCGGGTGCAATCGTTTGACAAAAATTGATGAAATTAAATAAAATAAAGTGAGGACGCCGGTGGTAATGATAGTTTCATTCCAAAATATTTTTGTATAAATAAAAATATCAAAATTGTTGTAATTGTGAAACGACGAATTCAAAAATAGTAAAACGATAAATAATAGTCGATAAAAAATCATAGCGACAATGCCGGTCAAAAATACTATTATTGTCGAACGGTTGGTAAAAACATTTAACAAAACCCAGTTCATAAACAGCAAAGTGATAATCTGTGAAAAGCTTTCTATTCCAAAGGGTGTATTATAAAATAGTTCGCAGATTAAAAAAGAATATAAAGCCAAAAATATATTGTAATGTTTACGCGGATTGTAAATTATCAACCACAAAAATACAGCCATTAAAATATTAAAAAACCGGATTGGATCGCCAAAATTATTACGCCAGTTAAGATGTAAAAAAATTAAAAAATTAATTCCAATAAAAATTAAAATATTTTTTAAAATTTTACTCTTCATATTATTTGGCAATGAGGATACTGACCAGATTGATTTTTTCGTAATCAATTTCTGGGGTGATGATAGCCTGCTGAAATGGTTGGTATGATTCATTTTCTACGGCCGCGACTTTTCCAATAAGTAGCCCGCGTGGCGTGCCCATTTCTAGACCGGAAGTAATAATTTGATCACCGGTTATAATATTTTCATTACGCGGAATAAAAACCATTTTTATACTTAACCCAAAACCACCTTCAACAATACCTAGACTGTGATCTGAGTTCATGATGGTGGCGCCAATTTTGCTTTCGTTGTCGCTGAGAATGCGAGCGAAGGAAATAGTATCTTCGGTTTTGATAATTTTTCCTATCAGGACGCCGTTTCCATATACGACTGGTTGATCTTTTTTGATACCGTCATTAGTGCCTTTGTCCAAAATTATCACCCTGTCTACCATATCCAAATTTTTGGCAACAATTTGCGCGGTTACGAGATTGGAATGGCTTTGATTTTTAAAATTTAATTGAACATGTAATTCGGAATTTTCTTGTTCTAAAAGTTTGTTCTTTACAGTTAAAATTTCATTGTCCAAACCGACAGATGAACTGACACAGGCGGTGGTGGCGGTTACTTGTTTTTTTGCGTCAACTGCTTTTAATGCAACCAAAAATAAATCTCTAATTTTATTTTCCGGATAATTTAGATAGCCAAAATAGTGTAATAGGATTACTAAAAAAAATAGACCTATTGCCGATAAATAGGTTTTTTTAAATGAATAAAATCGCATAATTTATCGTCTATGAAGAGGTGAATAAATAGCTACTTCTTTTAGGAGATCTGGTTCGTCTAGTAACATGCCGTTGCCGCGCACTACTGAAGTAAGCGGATCGTCCGCCAAGCGCACTGGGATTTCGGTAGCACGCGCAATCAAACGATCAATACCGCGCAGTAGCGCTCCCCCGCCGGAAATTAAAATACCGCGTTCGTGAATGTCGGCGATGAGTTCTGGTGGTGATGTTTCGAGCGTGGCTTTTACGTTTTCTACAATCGTGCGTAGTGATTTGATCATTGCTTCTCTCACTTGAGCATCATTGATCATGATTTCTTTTGGTAAACCGCTGAGCAGATCACGCCCGCGCATCGGATATTGTAAAGTTTCAGTGAGTTCCATGGCGGAACCGATTTTCATTTTGATGTCTTCTGCTTGGCGTTCGCCCAGTAATAAATTAAATTCATCACGAGCATACTGAACAATATTGCGGTTCAATTCATCGCCGGCAATTTTTATTGATTTCCAATTCACAACGCCGCTCAAAGAAATGAGCGCGATTTCGGAAGTTCCCCCGCCAATTTCGACGATCATATTGCCGATTGGTTCGCGCACCGGCATACGGGCACCGATTGCGGCGGCCATTGGTTCTTCAACGACCCATACTTCTTTGGCGCCAGCGTTAGTGACGGCATCGGCGACGGCTTTTCTTTCTACTTCGGTAATTTCTAATGGTACGCCAATCACGACGCGTGGACGAGATAAAAAATTGCGTTCGTCTTCGTTTATTTTATCAATAAAATAACGTAACATTTTTTCGGTCACCTCAAAATCAGAAATCACACCTCCCAACAATGGTCGGGTGGTGACAATGTGCGGCGGAGTTTTGCCGATCATTTCTTTGGCTTGATTGCCGACGGCCAAAATTTGTTCGGTGCGGGTATTCACAGCTACCACACTTGGCTCATTGATCACGATGCCGCGATTTTTTACGTAAATCAAAGTATTGGCTGTGCCTAAATCCACTCCAAGATCTTTTCTAAATCTGTTGAACAGAGAATTAAACATAATCACGATTGCTGTATTTTCGGCCAGAGATTATCGCACCTTCCAATACGATGTAAAGCAGAGCTAATAAAATAGCATTCCACCAAAATAATAAATTAAATTGTAATAAAATTAATGAGGAAATAACAAAAATACCAAATAGTACGCCTTGTTGAAAAGTTTTTTTCACTTGGCGAAAAACAATTTCTTCTTGATCAACCTTTTTACTTTTCATGGAAAAACCAATGACGGAAAACAAACCAATAATACCCAAAAATAAACTAATGTAAAAAAAAGTAAAACCTAACAGACCAGCCTGTTCGGGCGTGATATTAAATAAAATAAATAACCAAGCGATCCAGCACATAATGGTGCCAATCGCCATAAAAGCGAGGTATTGCTTCAAAGTCATAGAAAATTAGTCTAGTAAGGGATTCCTCCACTCGCCATAGGGCTCGGTCGGAATGACAGTTGTATGATTTTATTATAATCTAAAAAATGTGATTTGGCAAGGTGTTTTTTTTGGCTAATTTAAGATAAATATCTGACTTTTTTAACCATATTTTTGCCGAATTGGGAGTTAATTTTGGCTATCAAGTCAGCCTCTTTGAATCTCATTTCTTGTGCCATTACCGAGCTCAGACAGGCAATCACCAAGTTTCCTTCTTTGATATAGACAGCTTTGGCCAATTTTTTTCCCTCTTCTCCCCATTGGGCTTCAATAAAAATATTAGCGACATCGACAGCACCAGCGCTCAATACGCCGCGCATGAACGGTGATTGTCGGCCTTTTAATTTTAAAATGTCACCAAGGGATTTCATCATAATTTTATTTTGTTACAGTCATCGTCATTCTGATCCGCCAAAGGCGGAGAGGAATCCCTTCTTTTGACTTTAAGGGATCCTTCGTGAAATTTATACTCGCGAAGCGGGTGCTCAGGATGACATTAAAAAAATCATATACGAAAGTCACAAATATCTTTAAAATCACAATATTTACAATTTTCTTTATCTGGATTTGGTGTAAAGTTTTGTTTTTTTATCTCAGAAATTGTTTTGATCAATTTTTCTTTTTCTTTTTCGATTTCTTTGTCGCTACCTTTGAAGCTTACGGAAGTATTGTCGTTTAAGAAATAATATCTCAATTCCCCAACTTCACCCATTTCACGCAATTCCATTACGCTTTCATTGGCAATTTGATAAATGAGGAGTTGGCGTTTTTCGTCGGGTTTTAATTTATCTTTGGGTTTTCCTGTTTTGTAATCAATAATTGCGATTTTTCCGTCAACTAGGCGATCAATGCGATCTATTGTACCTTTGACCACGTGATCACCGATGCGAAATTTAAATCCGGCCTCGAGTGTGATTGGCACGGTCCAACCATTTTTTTCGCCTTGCTGATAAAATCCTTCCAAGATTTTTTCTCCCATTTCTTTATATTCTTTTTTCTGTTGTGGCGAATAATACCAAGTGTCTTGCCAAGAAGATTGATAGAGTTCGAAAAGTTCGTCTTTAGATGGTACTTTCACTTCGATTCCTGAAACTACATTTAGTTCTTTTACTTTTTCATAAAACTTTTGCAAAGTACTGTGCATGGTTTTTCCAAATACAAATACGCCTTTGCCAAATGTAGGTATTTTTAAAATAAATTGAAAACGATATTGCCAAGGACATTTATCATAGGCTTGAAGTTGGGAGAAAGAAAATTCATTTGGGATTGGCAAATTTAATGCCGGTTTATTTTCGTTTTGTTTTGACGAGTTAAAAGCGATATTTTTTCCAACTACGATTGACTCGCGACTCATCGGTGTGAGATTGGTTTCTTCCAGTTCCAAAATAAATTTGGAAAGTTTCTTTTCTTTGGCACCACCATAATCTTTGGCGGCAGTGAGATATAATCCTTTTTTGGCGCGAGTAATTGCTACATACAATAGACGCCGTTCTTCTTGTAGATGAACATCACCATTTGGTAAAGCACCTTCACGCACGAGTGCATCTGGCAATTCGATATCACCACCCCGAGAAATGGTTGGAAATCTTTGATCTACCATGTTTGGTACAAAGACATAATCAAATTCCAAACCTTTGGATTTGTGAATGCTTAAAATTTGGACAGCATCGTCACTGCCGTCTACTTTTATGTCTTCGCCGTCATCACCAGATTCCAAAACAAAATCAAAATAATTTAACCAAGCGTGAACGGTAGTGTCGGCATTGGTTTTCTGAAAGTCTTCAATCTTGGAAAATAATGATTGTAAATTAAAAATATTATTTTGATATTTCTCTGGATCGTCACTTAATAATTTTAAATATCCAGAAGCTTCCCAGAAATGATAAAGAACTTTTCCTACTGGACTATTTTGGCAGAGCTGTGATCCCTTGGAAATTATCGCCAATAACTTTTTAACTTTTTCGGTACCATTTTCAGATATTTTTAAATGTTCTTGTTCAATATTTTTTAACACTTCAAAATATGAGCTGCCGTGTTCGCGAGCCGATAACAACACTTTTGATATGTCAGAGTGATCCAGAGCAAATATTTGGGTGTTCAACAAACGATACACCGCACTCGATTCGTGGTAGTTATCACACAAACGCAAAAAGGCCATACTATCCAAAATCGCTGGTTGACGAAACAGACCACTAGTCGCTTGAAAAACATATGGTATCCCCGCTTGTTCTAGATACGGAATGAATTGTTGAGCGCATTTTTTGGCTCGACATAAAATCGCAAAATCAGACCAATTGTTACCGTCTTTTTCTTTGAGTGTCTTTATTTTATTCGCGAGCAAATGGGCTTCTTCACTTTCATCTTGTCCGTAGATTAGATCGAACTCACCAATTAAATCTTTTTTACAAATTAATTTTTTGGATATTTTCAATCTGTCCTCAAGGCGATCGGGATTATTTTTTTGAATAAAATTATATGCCAAATCCAAAATCTTTTGTCCCGAACGATAATTTTCAGTTAGCACGATTTCTTTGGATTTTGGAAAATCAGTTTTGAATTGTAAAATATTAGAAATCGAAGCACCGCGAAATTTATAAATACTCTGGTCGTCATCCCCCACCGCCGTTAATTTAACATCTTCATTTTTGGTAAGTAGTTTTATAATTTCATATTGAGACCAGTTGGTATCTTGAAATTCATCTACCAAAATATATTTGAATTTGTTATGATAAAATTTCAAAATATTTGGGCGTTCGCGCAACAACTTTACGGCGTAATAAAGCAAATCCGCAAAATCCACACTATCGCTTTCAAGTAGTAGCTCATTGTATAGTTTATAAGCTTTGGAAAGTTCTTTTATTCTTTTTACTTCTAGTTCCTGTTCTGTTTTTAATTCCAGTTCTTGCTCTGTGTCATTCCCGTGCAAACGGGAATCTAAACTTTCTGCATATTTAACATAATCTTCTGGAGAAAGCAATTCATCTTTGCATTTTTGAAAATGTTTAATCATCGCATGAATAAATTTGGTTGGGTTGCCCAGTGGTCGATAATAGTCCAATTCAAACTTTTCCAAATTTTTGCGAATAAGCAACCAGACTTCAGTTTCATTTAAAATTTTAAAATTATTTGGTAATCCAATATCTAGAGCGTGACTTTCCAAAATCCGTTGAGCCAACCCGTGAAAAGTGGTAACAAAAACATCAAACCCACCGGTAGATAATAAATCGGTAATAC
>JAVHSM010000041.1:2528-12334 GCA_036172155.1 Candidatus Magasanikiibacteriota bacterium | reverse complement strand
TGGATGGCCACCAAATTTGTCAAAAAATTGTGGGCGTTCTTGAACGGCGGCGATGAGATTGAACTCAGCTATACTGCGACCAGAACCGACAATTTCTCCACTGCTGGTTAATCCCAGAGCCAGAGACGGTTTATAAAACATATCTTTGAGACGACCGGACACTAAACCCAAGACGCCAGTTGGCCAAGTTTCACCAAAGGCAAATAGTGCCGGATTTTTTTCTTGGTCGGTATCTTTGATTTGTTGGATGGCTTGGTTTACCAGATTTTCGGTTAATTTTTGGCGATCAACATTATTTTGATTTAATTGCCACGCCAAATTTTCGGCTTCATGTTCATCTGTCGCCATGAGTAGAGCATAAGCGCTATTGGCATGATCCATACGGCCGGCGGCGTTGAGGCGGGGGACGATTTGAAAGCCAACAGTGTGAGCATCAATCACCCCTTTTTTCAGCTGGTTATTTTCATCCAAAATACCAGCCACAAACATTAATTTTTTTAATCCGATATTGCGAGTTTTATTTAGTACGGTCAATCCATAGCGAGTTAGTGTTCGCGATTCGCCGATGAGCGGTACCATATCGCCAATAGAAGCGATGGCTACCAAATCTAAAAGCCATTTTTCAAAACTTTCGTGTGATTGGCCGTCGAGTAGTACTTGATGGTTTTCTTTGTGTTTTTTTAGCAAAGATTGCACCAACTTAAAAGCGACTGCACCGCCACACAAACCTTTGTCCGGATATTTTTCACCTAGAATTTTTGGATGGATGATTGCATCAGCTGGTGGAACTTTGGCGGGGATAGAGTGGTGGTCGGTGATGATCACCAACATGCCAAGTTCTTTGGCCAATTCTACTTCGGCGGTATTGCTGACACCACAGTCGCAAGTAATGATCAGATCAGTATTTTTTTCTTTTAGATTTTTTATGGTATTCATGTTTAGTCCATAACCGTCTGTTTCGCGGTGTGGTAAAAATACGGAAACATTTTTGGCGCCAATTTTTTGCAAACAACTAACAATAATAGTCGAAGCACAGACACCATCGGCATCATAATCACCATGGACAACGATATTTTTATTTTGAGAAATGCAATTAAAAATTATTTCGGTAGCTTTACTCATGTCATTAAATAAAAATGGATCATGAATATCTTGTAAATAATCCGGATTCAAAAATTCATCAATCTGTTTTTGGGTACGAAGACGACGATTATAAAGAAGACGCGCCACTGTCGAAGGCAATTCAGGATAGTTGTTGACGAAATCTTGAGGCGGAGCGGGGGATATAATCCATTTTTTAGACATATTATTAAGAGTTCGGGAATTTATTAGTTATTTCTTCTAATTTGGCGATACAAATATCAAAAGGAGGTCGATCAGCTGGTGCTTCGTAAGTCATTTTTTTACTGAATTCTTTTAATTTGTTCCAGACGGCGATCATCTCAGGTTTGGCTATCATACCGTGATCTTCAAAAATTATGTCAATTTGTATTTCCGCTAACCGACGGATTGAGTCGCCTATTTCCCAAATCATTGATTCGGCGGTTGCAATAATTCCTGCGATAAATTGTCTATATTCAGGAGCAAAAAGTTTAGTATTTGCTTGGCCGTCGTTTTTACGAGGCCCTATAAAACAAGTAATTTCAGTTCCAACTTTTGCAATACCATCAAGATCAAAAATGACACCGCGTTTTGTTTTATTATTTATTCCTAAATTTTTCCCTATTAGTACAGTATTTAAATCCATAACAGTCAAACCATTTTGAGCCATAAATTTAGCACCTCTCAGACAGTCTATGATGGAGTTTAATACTTTTTTGGCAGTAACCTCATTCAGCTCTTCATAATAAAAATTACCTTGTTCATTTTTGGTAGTAATAACGGATCCTAGGTCTGTAAAATCTTCGTAATCAGATACTTGAGTTAGATATTTTCTCCAACTTTTGGTGTGCCCTATTTTTTTTGGCGCGATTATAAACGGCATATCTTTTTTTGGATCAGCCAAACTTGCTATAGCCAGTGTTAATTTAGTCAAAGCTTCTTTTCTTTCTAACGCCATGCCATCATTGTCTATATCTTGTTCTTTTAAAAAGTATTCTTTTTTAGTGCTATTATCAACAATAATGCTTTTTTTGTTATGTCTGTTGCCCGTTTTAAATTTTTCTTTAACAAAAAAACATAAATCATCAGGTAGGTATTTTCGCAATTCTTGAATTATTTTTTTTCTAATTTCGTTTATCCAATAAGTCGTCATTTTTTCTATTTCCGCCAGATTGTCCTTATCGATTTGTTTGTTAGCTTGTTTTGTATCAAGTAATTTTTTGATGTTTTCTTCTCTTAGAAAATCCATTATGCAGGCTCTTTGGTTGTTGGTATTTGGATATGTATGCACTCGCTCAACAATTTTTTTAACATAATCTTTTACAAGCTCGTTTTTGACATATTCGTTATTTTTAAATACATCAGCCAATTCTCCTATTAGTTCATGTTCTTCATCTTTCTGACCGTATGGTACATGATGAAATTCTAAATTTCGTGGTATTTCCAACATATTATTTTTTCAAACTTTTTAAAGTAATATTTTGAAAATCCCAATAGGAATCGGCTAATAAAATAGTAAATGCCAAAAACATTACATTTAATGACCAATAATCTTTGATGGGAATCGGAGTTTCGTAGGAAGTGAATAAAGTAACACCCAAAAAAATCCAATATACCAGAGACTTGGTAGTAAGTGAACGGCGATCGTTCAAAGTAATTTTTCCGCGGATACGTAAAATATAAATGATATAAAAAAATAAAAGAGGTGCGGCCACGATCCATTCGTAATCATGAGGATCAGCGCCCAAATATTTTAGACCATAAAAATATGACCACATGATTAGTATCAAAGCAAAAAAAAGAAAAATAATATCTAGTTGATATTGGCGTAAAATTTTCACAAATTTTTAGTTATTGAAAAAGTGGTAGTAAAGTAAAAAAGACCATCGCAATAATACCAATCACGGCGATCACTGCCCAAATTTGTTTTACGGTTTTGTGTTTCATATGTATGGTTATTTTTATTGTCATTCCCGCGAAAGCGGGAATCTATTAATTATTTAATACTGGATTCCCGTTTGCACGGGAATGATATTTTATTATCTTTTTAGCACCGCCAAATAAGCCGAAGATGGAATATCTATTTTGCTATGCGCCATCATGCGTTTTTTACCTTTTTTCTGTTTCTCCAATAATTTCATTTTACGCGTCACATCACCACCGTAAAGTTTGGCGATAACATCTTTGCGTAGCGCACCCAATCTATCTGAGGCGATCACTTTTCCTCCAATGGCCGCCTGAATTTTTAGTTCAAATTGTTGGCGGGGGAGAGAATCCTTTAGCGACTCACAGATTTTTTTACCGATATGAAAGGCGTCTTCGCGCCAGACCAAAGTCGCCAGTGCCTCCACCGGTTCTTCAGCTACCAAGATTTCTATTTTTACCACATCGGTTTTTTCGTAGCCGATTAATTCATAATTCATAGATGCATAACCGGAAGTGACAGTTTTTAGTTTGTCATAAAAATCCGTAATCAGTGCGGCGAGTGGAATTTGATAATGTAACAAAGCACGCTGATCTGAACCAGTACTAAGATATTCGGTATTGAGATAACGACCGCGTCGTTCCGAAATCAAAGTCATCACATTGCCGACGTAATCTTTTGGGGTAATAATATCCAAAGTCATCCATGGTTCCATGATAGATAGAATATGATTTGGTTCCGGCATTTCTTGAGGACTGTGAATAGTTAAACTCACATTATTGGTTTTTTCTATTTTATAGGCGACGCTCGGAACGGTAATTACTACTTCCAAATTAAATTCACGATGTAAGCGTTCTTGAAAAATATCCAAATGCAACATGCCAAGAAATCCGCAACGGAATCCAAAACCTAGCGCCTGAGAATGTTCCGGTTCATAAATCAAAGCCGAATCACTAAGTTTGAGGCGGTCAATCGCATCGCGTAGTTCTTCGTAGCCATCGCCTTCACTTGGAAAAATGCCGGCATAAACCATCGCCTTCACTTCTTTATAACCTGGTAATGGTTCTGTGGCTAAGCCTGTTTTCTCAGAGTTGAGAGTGGTGATAGTATCACCGACGCGACAGTCACGCACTTCTTTGAGGCCGGTGACGATATAGCCAATCTCGCCATTTTTTATAGAATCAGATGGTTGAAATTTTGGTGTGTAATATCCTAGCTCTAACACTTCGGCCGGAGTTTGGGTGGTCATCAGATATATTTTATCGCCTTTTTTTAGTTGACCATCGGTGACGCGCACCGATGCCACCACGCCTTTGAATTCATTATAGGAAGAATCAAAAATCAAAGCACGCGGAGGTTTGGTGCCAAAATCCAAAGGTGCAGGGATTTTTTTAATAATAGTTTGTAAAATTTCTTCTACACCTTGTCCGGTTTTGCCGGAAGCTAAAATTATATCTTCTTCTTTGCATCCCAACAAATGAATAATTTCCGCCTTGGTTTTTTCAATATTAGCGGCGGGGGAATCTATTTTATTTATTACCGGAATTATTTCTAGATTTTGTTCAATTGCTAAATATAAGTTGCCAATAGTTTGTGCCTGCACGCCCTGAGTGGCATCAACCAAAAGCACGGCCCCTTCGACCGCAGCTAGTGAGCGCGAAACTTCATAATTAAAATCCACATGTCCTGGGGTGTCAATCAAATTTAAAATGTAATCATTTTTATTGTCATTCTGAACAGAGTGAAGAATCCCTTGTGGTTGGTTTGAGGGATCCTTCGGTGTTACCTCAAGATGACTCTTGTACTCCATTCGTACAGGAGTCAGTTTGATAGTGATGCCGCGTTCGCGTTCTAGGTCCATCGAATCCAACAGCTGATTTTTCATATCGCGTTTGGACACCGTACCGGTAAATTCCAAAAATCTATCCGCTAGCGTGGATTTGCCGTGATCAATATGGGCGATAATACAGAAATTGCGGATATTGGAATTCATATTTATTCTTTGGTTTCAATAATTTCCGTAGCGTTAACATTGCGGAATTTCAGCCAGCGTCTGGCAAAGCTATCCTTCAATTGTATGACTTCTGGTACTCTTAAGATATAACACAAGAAACAATAAACCACAATGCCGGCCACTCCGGCAATCAACCCTTGTCCCAATATTCCCCAAAAGAATTGTTGATTAAATAATCTTGATAGAGGATATTTTAATGCCTGTACTACAATGCCCATAGCAATGCTAGCCAAAGCCACTCTATAAATTAAAGATAAAATATCTTGCTCGTTGAGAGTTTTGGTCTGAACTCGTAAATTTATCCAAAGCAAAATTAAATTTATGGTCACACCAATCGATCCGGCCAAAGCCAAACCGGCAGCGCCCAATGGTTTCATCAACAAGATGGCGGCGATAATACTAATTAATTCTGAAATAATACCAATCACAAATGGTGTTTTGGTATCGGATAATGCAAAAAAGGCGCGTGATAAAACCGGTATCAATGACTGGCCGACTAATCCCAGCGCGAAAAAGGCCAACGCGTTGGCGGTGCTGATAGTCGCTGTCCAATCAAATTCACCACTGCCCAAAACTACACGCACAATTTGGGCGCGCAAGAGTAAAATTAAAATTGCTGAGGGAATAATTAAAAATAAAATTTGACGAACCACACCGGATAGGTGATTCACAAATTGAGGCATATCGTTTTCAGCAGCCGTTGAAGACAATAAAGGAAAAATTGCCAAAGCAAACGGAATAGCCAATACACCGACAGGTACTGCTTGTAAATTATTAGCGTAATTATAAATAGCAATACTGCCCACCGGTAAAAACGAAGCCAGCATCGTGACAACCACTTGATTGACCTGAGTAATAGCAAGTCCGATAGTACGCGGCACCATGAGTTTGGTGACTGTGATAGTATCTTTGTCTTTTGTATCAAATTGAAATTTGTAGCGCCAGCCAACTTGTCGCGTGCCCCATACTTGAATGGTGCAGTGAACAAAGGCACCAAGTACTACTCCCCAAGCCAATCCAATTTCTCCCATTGTTCTCACCAAAACAACCGCTCCAAAAATAATACCAAAATTATAAAAAATCGGCGCAATCGAATAAAGTACAAACCTTCGCAATGATTGCAATACTCCGCCCATGATCATGGAAAAGCCCAAAAAAATTGGTGACAAAAACATGATGCGAGTAAAACTGTTCACTCGATTCAAATTTTCACCGCTAAATCCCGGTGCGATTATCTTATTTAATATTGGTGTAAAAATCATTCCCAACAAACACAACCCAACCAAAGTTACACCCAAAATATTTAAAAGATTATTGGTCAGATACCAAGCGCGACGATTTTCGTCTTTACTATCGAGCAATTTTGTAAAAGTAGGAATAAAGCCGGCAGTGAGCGCACCAACAATTAGTAAACTATAAATCAAGTCAGGGATTTTGAAAGCGGTATAATAAGCGTCCATCACCGGTCCGGCTCCATAATAATGTGCCAGCACGCGATCGCGAATTACACCCACCAGACGAGAAAGCAAAGTAGCACCGGACAAAATAATCGCGGTGCCAGTAATGGTTTTGGATTGTGAATTCAGAACCTTGAACATTATTTTTTTGGTAAGTTAACCGTGAGGAGCATATAATCCGTCCCAGATTTTTTTGCTTCATCGCCTTGAGCGTAAATCGATCCACTGATTCCATCGGCTCGGCTAAAAGAAAATTGACGAACCGTTTTTCCTTCAGATTCTATATCAATTATAAAATTTTTCTTTTTTAATTCTTTTTTATAATAAGAAACAACGAAGCTGGGATCGGCATTAACATTATGCCATTCGATTTGGAAACTGTCTCGATAATCTTCTTCTGGTGCAGTAATTGTATTTAAAATATTTTTTAAAGCGCCGGTGTTGTCGGTATTTTTGGAATTATAAAAAGTAGGAGAGAGTATTATTTTTGGTAATATGATGGCAACTGTTAACCCACGCTCTTTGTATTGAGCTGGAATAAATGTAATGTTGTCGATATTGTCTTTATCATAAATCGGTATGTCAGCCGGAAAGTCTGATGGGATACCTTTGCTAATACGAGGACCAGAGCCAACATAAAAACGAATACCAACCACTGCCACCACCGCCAGTAATACCAAAAAAATACAGCTGGTAAAACAGGTACCTTTCCAACTTCTTTTTTTGGTTAATTCCTCAATAGGTGGTTCGACGATTTCAATGTTATCTAGGTTGCGACGCATCATACTTGTTGTGTTGTTTTTCTGTTGTCATTCCGAGTGACCGAAGGGAATCGAGAAATCCCTTAGTTAGTAATTTTTAAGAGATTTCTCCGCTCGCCCCCGCCAAGGCGGGTCGGTCGAAATGACAAGTGTGGTACTTGTTGTGTCATTCCCGTGCAAGCTTGTCCTCGACCTGATCGGGGACGGGAATCCAGCCAAATATCCCCATTATTTTATCATAAAGAAATAGGCTTGTATATACCCATAAAATATGGTAAAATAAATTATAGTACTTAAAATAAATGTCATCGCGAGGAGTGTGACGACGTGGCGATCCCGTGAGATTGCTTCATCCTGATTTAATCGGGATTCGCAATGATTTTTTTCAATTATTTATGAAAATACACTTTTTTGGAGCGGCGGAAGAGGTTACCGGATCGTGCAGTTTGGTTGAAACAGGAGACAAAAAAATATTAGTAGATTGTGGTATGTTTCAGGGGAGTGATTTTAATGAAGGGAAAAATCACGATCCACTGCCATTTGACGCCAAAGAATTATCGGCGGTGATTGTTACTCATGCTCATTTAGACCATGTCGGTCGTTTGCCATTGTTGGTAAAAAATGGTTTTGCCGGATTTTTTTATGCCACGCCGGCCACTATCGAGTTGGCGCAATTGGTATTGGAAGATGCTTTGTCGGTCATGAGACATGACAACATCAAATTTGGTATGCCTGTTTTATATGATGATCAAGATGTGGCTGGAGTGATGGATCAATTCAAAGAACTGGAATATTACGAATGGCGAGATTTGTTTCAAGATAAAAAAGTAGAAGTGTATCTGCGTGATGCCGGTCATATTTTTGGTTCTTCTTTTGTTGAATTGGTGATTGAAGGCAAACATTTGGTTTTTTCCGGTGATATTGGCAATGTCAATGTTCCAATTTTGCGTCCGACAGATAACCTGCCGTCAAACATTGATCTACTCGTCTGTGAATCTACCTATGGCGATCGTGTTCATGAATCGGATCAAGAACGTCGCGAAATTGTGGAAAATGAAGTAGTGGCGGCGGTACAACGAGGCGGGGTGATGATGATCCCATCGTTTTCTTTGGAACGCACACAAGAGTTATTGTATGAGTTTAATGACTTGGTTGATTTAACTCACCATATCAAACGCGTGCCGATTTTCTTGGATAGTCCGTTGGCTATTAAGGCCACTCATGTATATCGTAAGTATATTAAATATTACAATTTAGAGGCCATTACTTTGTTGAAAGCAGGGGATGATATGTTTAATTTTGCCGGTTTAGAGGAAACATTGACGGTGGAAGATTCAAAAAGAATCAATGACACTCGTAACCCCAAAATCATCATCGCTGGGGCGGGAATGATGAATGGTGGGCGTATTTTGCACCATGCTTTGCGTTATTTGTCTGACCCAAAAAGTACTTTATTGATTATTGGATATCAAGCACAAGGATCACTTGGACGAAAAATTTTGGATGGACACTCACCGGTGCCGGTGATGAAAGAAGAAGTGCAAGTGAAATGTAAAGTCAAAGCCGTCGGCGCGTTTTCCGCGCACGGTGATCAGAAAAAATTATTGAGCTGGATTGGTAGTAGCGGTATGCCGCCAAAAAATATTTATCTCAATCACGGCGAGGTGGACACCATAAAAAAGTTTGCGGAAAAAATAAAAGAAAATTACAATGTGGATGCCAAAATGGTGGCACGGGATTTGGTGGTGGAATTATAGGTTTTTATTAACTGTCATTCCCGTGCAAACGGGAATCTATAAATTTTATGAATTTTTACAATAACATCGGCTGGGGTTTTTCCCCTGGATTTCATCTTTTCGGAACATTTTTTATACTGTTTATTTTATTTTTCTCTACCAATCCATTTTTTATTGATCGCATCTTCCAAATCAATTCCAAATAAATGCGCACTCACTATCGTCATACCAATCACATCGGCAAGTTCTTTGGCTATCTCTGCCTTTGAAATCTCCTCTGAAACATATTTTTCCGGACGGCTCTTTTTTCTGTGAATTAAAACCGCTTGGGATAATTCTCCCACTTCTTCATACAATTTTAACAGAGCAAAATCTTCGTCAATTTGAACATTATATTTTTTGCCATAGTTAATGGCATTTTCTATTATTTTGTTTTGGAGTTCTTTAAAATTCATATATTTTTTAATTCACTATTTAATTTTACGCATTTTTTGTCCGCACATTAACCCCATTTATTTTTTTATATTCACGATTTTTATTTTTTTCAACTTTCTTTAAAATTTCATCTTCGAGATTAATATTTAGTATAGTTGCTAGTCCTAGGATGTAAATTGTCACATCCGCCAATTCTTCACCCAAATCCGGTAATTTTTTGTGGTAGGCATTGAATGCTTCTGCCAATTCGCCATAGGTTAAATTGAATTCCAAATTGATATCCGTAGTATTGAATCCCTTCGCTATTTTATTGTCATAGATAGCTTTTTGAATTTTTTTGAGGTTTATCATATTTTACTGTTATTTTTTTAATTCATC
>JAVHSM010000041.1:0-2428 GCA_036172155.1 Candidatus Magasanikiibacteriota bacterium | reverse complement strand
AAAAAACAATCAATCAATGAAAATGAAAGCGCCGCCCGGAGGGGGGGGCGGCGCGGACAGAGGTGAGACTCTGCAACACAAGATAATGTGGTGCAGGGCACAAAATTGACGACTGGGTAATGGCGCTTGGCGCTTTATTTCATGTGTAGCGCGACCACCACAAGCACTGGAACTACCGTCAAAAGACACACTGCATCGACGCCTTTGCAAAGGCGTTGGACACCGACGCTGTTTGGCTTACGACTGCGAAGTTCGTCTGTCACCTTGAAGCCAATATCGGCCGGCAAAAAAGCCGCCGCGATGATGGTTTCAAGAACAAAAAAGGACAACATTTTGCTGGTTGACGAAGACATGGCGATACTCCTTTGTCCGTTTGGACGGTTGAATACTATAATAATTTAAAAGAATACACAATATTATTAAAATAGTTATCCACATATCATAATTATGTGATTTTTTATTTTACCTTAGCCCAAAAATCACTTGGTTTATTTTGGCAGAAAGTGTTGACCGATGTATCAAAGTGGTGTAAAATGGAATGTAGTGGAGAAAAGTGGTGAATTTTCAAATTATGTTTATCGGCGAATACGCTCACAATCTAGACGAAAAAGGGCGGTTGGCCATACCGGTCAAATTTCGCCGTGATTTATCCAAAGGAGCGGTCGTCACTCGTGGTTTGGACAATTGCTTATTTCTCTACACCAAAACCGAATGGGAAAAATTGGCCGAAAAGTTGGCCACCCTACCTATTAGCCAATCCAATAGCCGTGCTTTTTCTCGTTTGATGTTGGCCGGCGCGATGGATGTGGAAATCGACAAGCAAGGACGCGTTGTACTGCCGGAATATTTGCGGGTCTTTGCCGGATTAAAGAAAAATGTTGTTTTGGCTGGTCTATACAACCGTGCTGAAATCTGGGATGAAGAAAAATGGAAGACTTACAAGAGTCAGACCGAAACCAATAGTAACGAAATTGCCGAAAAAATGGCAGAACTAGGAATTTAATATGCGACATATACCCGTGCTTTTGAATGAGGTTTTGGAGGGGTTGAACCTTAAAAAAAATAGTAAAGTGATTGATTGTACTTTGGGTGATGCTGGTCACAGTGAGGCGATTTTGGATAAGATCGGCCCCAAAGGAAAATTGCTTGGTCTTGATGCCGATCCGGAATCGCTCTTGCGCGCCAAAAATAATTTGTATCGGTATGGAGAGCAAGTAATTTTCGTTCGTGATAATTTTGGCAATCTGAAAACTATCGTCGAACAAAATAAATTTGCGCCGGTGGATGCGATTTTGATGGACTTGGGATGGTCCACTCCACAGTTCAAAGAAAGAGGCAGGGGATTTAGTTTTGAAAATGATGAGCCGCTGGATATGCGGTTTGATACGGCCAAGGGAGAAAATGCGGCGGATATTATCAGTCAATATAGTGAAGCTGAATTGGAAAAAATATTGCGTTTTTATGGCGAAGAAAAATTAAGCCGAGAAATCGCGGCAGAAATGGTAGGCGCACGAAAGGTCAGTAGAATCGAACGCACAGCGCAATTAGTAGAAATAATTTTGGGAGTGTATCGCCGTAAATTGCGAACCGACAAAGAAATTCCATGGGTGGGCGGCATTCATCCCGCTACCAAAGTATTTCAAGCTTTGCGTATTGCCGTGAATTCAGAATTGGAAGTGGTGCGACAAACTTTGCCACAAGTGGTGGAAGCGCTGGCCAGTGGCGGACGGTTGGCAGTGATCACTTTTCATTCTCTCGAAGACCGTATAGTGAAACAATATTTCGTAAAAAGTCAAAACAAAATTTTAAAAATAATCAACAAAAAACCAATCATCGCGAGCCCTGAGGAATTGGAGAATAATCCGAGCGCGCGCAGTGCCAAACTTAGAATCATAGAAAAGATTTAATTTATCCTCATCAAATAATTATGTCATATCGCCGCCAAGTTCAAGCTCATTATCATAACCTCATCAATTCTTTGCGTACTATTTCTGTACCGGAATGGATCAGCGGCAAAGCGATGCGCGCCAGCTTGCTTGGATTGGTGATATTTTTGTCGGTTGCGTATATGGTGCGCATTAATTCCGCTTCCAGCAGTGGCTATGAGATGCATGCGATGGAAAAGCAGATTAGTGAATTGACCACCGATGTACAGGGGATTCAAATCAAAATCGCCGATGCCGGATCGATGGTGAATATCGAAAAACGCTTGCCAAATTTGAACTATGTGGCGGTGGACAATATTGTTCGCTACAACGCCGGTGCGGTGGTGGCGATGGCAAAATAATTTAAAAGTTTAAGGAAAATTCCGCTTATTTAAGCGGTTTTTTTATTGTCATTCCCGCGAAAGCGGGAATCCAGTAAGACACTTAACATGCATAAGTTAAGATACATCCTGCACTCCTTGTTAACCCAAGGACTATGCAAA
>JAVHSM010000040.1:0-12394 GCA_036172155.1 Candidatus Magasanikiibacteriota bacterium | reverse complement strand
GTGTCATCCATAAAATCCCAATATGTTCCGGGACTTCGATACCATTCAATCATAGTAAATTCCGGATTGTGAGTCCCACCAAAACTTTCTTCATTACGAAAACATTTTCCAATCTCAAATACTTTATTCCAACCGGCTGCCAAAAGTTTTTTCAAAGCGTATTCCGGCGAAGTGCGCAGATAAAATTTATGATTTTTTTGCCAAGGATCTTTAAAATCCACCGGCATTGGATTCAGATATGGTTCTTGTCCGGGATGGTGTAAGGCAATCGAAGTTTCCGCTTCGACAAAATTTTGTGACCAAAAAAATTCACGAGTCAGACGCAAAATTTCCAACCGTTGCTCGTATATTTTTTTTAAGCGCGGATTATTTTTTAATTCACTCCAATTGGACATAAAAAAATAGCCGTCCGCCAAGGCGGACGGCATATTATAAGATTTTATTTTGGAATATAGGACATCAGACTGGCCTGGCGAGCGCGTTTGATAGCGTTGGCTACCTGGCGTTGATGTTTGGCGCAAAGACCACTGCGACGCTGTGGCGCAATCTTCATATAAGAAGATACGAAACGACGCAAATTCACAATATCTTTGTAATCTACTGCAGTTTTGTTGTTGACACAGTAGAAACAGCCCTTAATTTCGATTTTAGTATTACTAGATGCTGACATAATTTATTTTTTTTAAAAAGGAATATCTTCAACTTTAATTTCTTCTTCGATGACAGACTGTGGTTGAGAATTATCTTGTGAATTATTGGTATAAATTGGCGCAATATTGTTTTCAGCCATCGGTGCTCCCGAACGTGGAGCGCCATCTAACATGATCATACTCTCGGCGATGATTTCGGTGCGATATCTTTTGATACCATCTTGACCTGTCCAGTCGCGAGTTTTCAGCCTACCCTCGACATACAAACGAGCACCCTTGCGCAAGTATTGCCCGGCAATGTCGGCCAATTTTCCCCACATTACTATATTGTGAAACTCGGACTCTTTCTGTTTTTGACCGGCTTGGTCAGTCCAACTTCGTCCGGTAGCGACAGTGACCGAAGCCACCGATTTACCATTTGGAGTAGTGCGAACTTCCGGGTCGCGAGTTAAACGACCGATCAATGTGGTGCGATTTAAGTCCATATAATTTTCGTTTAATTGTTAAAATATTAAACGCCGGAAATAATTTCACCGGCCAATATCTCGTCCAATTTTTTATCAATATCTTGAATGGAAACTTTAACATCCAGTGGTTTGGTAGCCGGTTTCACAACTGTCTTTTCAGCTTCTGAAACTGTATTTTCTTCATTCATAGCGGCAACACCAACACTACTGGCAGTATAAGATAATTTTTGCGCAGGGTTATAATTTGGATTATAAATTGACACTATAGCTCTCAATAAGTCACGCATCAATCCCAATTTTTCCTGAATTGTTTTCAACGCTTTTGATTCAACATTGAAAATAATAGTGTAGTAATAACCGTAGCGAATCTGCTTGATAGGATAAGCCAAGCGCATTTTTCCAATTACCGCAATTTCGGCGGCATTATCTGATTCTTTAATCAAAGATAAGATTTCATTAGAACGGGTTTCGGATTCTTTTTCATCCAAAGTACCTGGTAAAACCAATAATAACTCGTATTTTTTCATAATTTCTAAGATTGTAGATTAATTTTTCTTTTAGATACTTTTGTAGTAGGCAAAAATATAATACCATAATACCGGAAAAAGTCAATATCAGCAGACAATTTGGTCGATTAAACATTTTTGTGATATAATTAAACATATAAAGAATAAAATCTTGATGTCTATGCT
Source organism: Candidatus Magasanikiibacteriota bacterium (assembly GCA_036172155.1). Taxonomy (GTDB): domain Bacteria; phylum Patescibacteriota; class Patescibacteriia; order Magasanikbacterales; family GWA2-37-8; genus CAIOJG01. The sequence continues at coordinate 10,585 of JAVHSM010000040.1, read as the reverse complement.
TTCTGCAAAAACTCTCAAATCTGTACTCAGTAAATTAGACAAAATTATCGGCAATCGCCAGCTAAAAGAACTGAAAGACAAAGCCGAAAAAGTCGGTAAGACGCTGGAAGAAATACTAATAACCGATGGTATAGTAGACGAAAACGAGCTTTATCAAAAAGCCGGGGTAGTTTTGGATGTGCCCTTTATCAATCTAAAAGGAAAAGAGATAAAAAAAGAAATCTTGAATTTAATCCCCGGTCCGGTGGCCGGTACTCATCAGGTAGTGGCCTTTGAAATAGAAAAAGATCATGTAAAATTGGCCATGACTGACCCGACCGACATTCAAACAATTGAATTTTTACGCCGAAAAACCGGTTTTGAGCCGGAAGTCTTCATCACTACTCCCAGTGAACTGAAAGACGCCATTCGACGCTATCATGCCGAACTAAAAGATGAATTTTCGGTAGTAAAACAAGAAACTGGAGAACCGACTGCCCAAGGAGATCTCAAAAAAGCAGCTGAGGAACTGCCTATTATCAATATAGTCAACAGTATTTTAGAACATGCTGTCTATGAAAACGCCTCCGATATTCATATTGAGCCGGAAGAAAAAGAAGTAGCTATCAGATACCGTATTGATGGAATTTTGAAAGCAGTAATGACTTTGCCAAAAAATGTTCAAAATGGTATCACGGCCAGAATCAAAATTCTTTCCAATCTAAAATTGGATGAACATATGATTCCCCAAGACGGTCGGTTCAAAATCCAAGTTCAAGATGAAAAACTAGCCTTTCGTGTCTCAATTTTACCAGTTTATGATGGTGAAAAAATAGTTATGCGTTTATTACACGAGGGGGCTAAGTCGCTTTCACTTGACCAACTTGGTTTTCTAGAAGAACCGAAAAAAAAGGTAGAATTAGCCATTAAAAAGCCACATGGGATGATTTTGGTCACCGGTCCAACTGGATCGGGCAAGACCACTACTCTCTATTCTATTTTGGGATTGTTGAATCAACCGGGAGTGAACATCGCGACTGTTGAAGATCCAATCGAATATCGAGTAAATGGCGTCAACCAAAGCCAAATTAACCCAAAAGTAGGCTTTACTTTCGCCAGTGGTTTGCGCGCACTTTTACGCCAAGACCCAAATATTATCATGGTCGGTGAAATTCGCGACCAAGAAACCGCTGATATCTCCATCAATGCCGCTATGACCGGGCATTTAGTACTTTCAACCCTACATACCAACGACGCCCCTACCACTCTACCGCGCTTGGCTGATATGGGTGTACCACCATTTTTAATCGCCTATACCGTGAATCTTATTATCGCCCAACGCCTTGTGAGAAAAATATGTTCATATTGTAAAAAAGAATTTGTTTTGGAGGGATCCGCTCTGGATGAACTCGCCCAAATGTTTGATATCAAAAAACTTTCGGTTTTGTTCAAACAAAATATCAAAGATTTTGACGGTAAAACCAATTCGCTCTCGTTTTCCCAAGGTCAAGGCTGTGTGCGTTGTGGACAAACCGGATACAAAGGACGAATTGGAATTTATGAAATAATGGAAATCGACGATGGGTTGATCAAAAAAATAAACGAACGCGCTTCGGCTGATGATATCAAACAATATGCTCGCGAACACGGTATGTTGACTATGCTAGAAGACGGCTTAGTCAAAGCCAAATCCGGTACCACCACCATTAGCGAATTATTACGCGTCACCAAAGAATAATATTATGGTTGAAAAAATTAAACAACCATCCATGTTTGAACAAAAAGTAAAAAACATTTTTGGCATATTTTTTAATCGAATTTCTTTCGTTCAAAAAATGCTTTTTGTATTTCATTTGCAGATAATGACCAAAGCGGGGCTATCAATAGTAGCGGCTTTGAAAATATTGAATGAGGAAATGGAAAATAAAAAATTTAGAAATATTATCGGAAAAATTAAAACCGAGGTAGAAAAAGGCCGACAATTAAGTGAAGTGCTGGCTGAATTTCCAAAAGTATTTCCCCCGATCTATGTCAGTATGATCGGCGCTGGAGAAGCGGCCGGAAAAATGGAAGAGTCATTAAAAGAAGTGGCCAACCAAATGAAAAAAAGCCATGAGTTGTCATCACACATTCGCGGTGCGATGATTTATCCGGCGGTGGTATTGATGGCCATTGCCGGTATCGCCACTGAAATGATTGTTTTTGTTTTGCCAAAAATCATGGTAATGTTTCAAGATTTTAAATCCGATTTGCCACTTGCGACCAAAATTTTAATCAACTTGGTAAAATTTATGCAAAGCTACGGCTTGCTGGTAGCCATTGCTTTAATAATAATTGTGGTTTCTTTCGTCTGGGCATTAAAAAATCGTAATTTTAAAAAATCCATTGATCATTTTTTACTCAAACTTCCTATTTTTGGAAATGTGATTAAAAAAGTAAATCTGGCACGCTTTACTCTCACGCTTTCATCATTACTTGAGAGTACCATACCAATCGTGGAAGCGGTAAAAATTTCTTCCAATGTTCAAAACAATTTGATGTATCACGACAGTTTGTCGGAAGTAAGCGAAAATTTAAAACGAGGAGATAGTTTATCAAAAATATTAGTAAAATTTCCAGAACTTTACCCGCCAATTGTCACCGAAATGATCATGGTTGGAGAAGAGGCGGGGAGAATGGACGACATGCTTAAAGAGTTGGCGCAATATTATGGCGACGAAGTCGATAATACCATGAAAAATTTTTCCACCATTATCGAACCGGTAATAATTGTAGTACTCGGACTTATGGTCGCTGGCATTGCCGTGGCTGTTATTATGCCAATGTACACTTTGGCAGAAAATTTTTAATTATGTTTAACAACAACCCCTTCACTGGAGCGTTCGGACTGGACTTCGGTGATCTATCTTTAAAATTAGTACGCCTCGAACCCGTAAAAAAATGGGGTAAACCGAGCAGTTTTATTATTAAAGATATGAGTATAGTTTCTTTACCGCCAGGATACATTGTGAACGGCGAAATACAACAACCGGAAATGGTGCGCCAAAAATTAATGCTTCTGCTTGGAAAAAATGGCCATGGCAAAAAAATTTCTTCACCTTGGGTAGTGGCTGATTTACCGGAACCAAAAACTTTTCTCACTTCTATCGAGTTGGAAATTCCTCCCGAACAAATTACCAAAGAAGATATAGAATACCAATGTCAAAAACACCTACCCATTGATCTTAATGAAACATATATCGACTGGCAAACAATCAAACAAACGGAAAAATCAAAATTTACCCGTGTCTTGATTGGGGCCGCCGCCAAAACAATTGCCGACTCATATACCTATCTTTTGGAAAGTACCGGTTTACACCCCATCGCTTTGGAGATAGAATCTTTGTCTATCGCCAGATCACTATCTACAAACACCGTTGATCAAGCCGGTGCTATTTTAGACCTGGGAGCCACGCGATCTTCTATTATTATTTATGACAAAGGCGGAGTTCGTTTTAGTACCACCATCAATTTTTCCGGCGAACTGATAAACACCGCCCTAATTCAACAACTTAAAATTGATTACAAAACAGCCGAAGAAATGAAAATAAACAACGGTTTAAATTACAACAAAACATATCCAAATTATCTAAAAATTGTCGATGAGTTGGTAAACGGTTTGGTGGAAGACATAAAAAAAACTATCATCTATTATCACGACCACCATTCACAAACTACCCCCATTGAACAAATTGATTTGTGTGGGGGTATCTCTGGAATGCAAAATCTCATCTCCACCATTGCTCGCCGCCTTAAAATAAAATGCGACCTCGGCAACCCCTGGAAAAATGTTAATACAAAAAATATGTCGGCTGAACAAAGAAAATTTGGTCCAACCCTAGTGACCGCTACCGGCTTGGCAATGCGAGCCACTTTGAACCCCTACAACGAATAATATGTTTTTATCCAGCATCAATTTATTGCCGAGCGGCAAAAAAGAGCGACTTGTAAACTTAGTCAAATTTATTTTTTTCAAAGAATTGCTGGAGGTTGTCTTGTTGACCGTGTCTTTTCTTTCCATTGTTTTACTTTGGAGTTGGGTGGTTTTACAAAATCAATTCAATGATCTATCGCAAAGCGCTACCTTGGTTGATAAAGAATTTTCTCACTACAACCAACAAATCAGAACAATAAATAATTTAATAAAAAAATTTGAATTTAACAGTAAAAATTTTTATCCTTTAACCCCCAAAATTATTGAGCTAATCGAAAAAATGCCACCTGATATAAAAATAAATTCTTTATCAATTGACCATAAAACCGGAAATATTTCTATGATTGGTACTGCCAAAACTCGTGACGCATTGTTGTCTTTTCAGGCTGATTTAAAAAAATATAATTGGCTGGCGGATATTCAGACACCAACCTCGCAGTTATTTCAAAAAGAAAATGTTAGTTTTGAAATTAAGGCCAAAATAAAAACAGCACCAAACAACAAATATGAAAATTAATCTAAGCACCGAAAAAAAGACCATTTTAATTTTAACGATTTTTATTATTAGCACCTTTTTAATAATGTTTGGTGTAATGATACCAACCATCCGTTATATTCAAAATTTAAATGATGACATGTCAAGACTGCGAGAATACTTGGAAAAAAAATATGAAAACACTCGCGCGATTCGTTCTTCAAAAAAAATGATCGACGAAATGGATTCCGTCGTCGTCAGTTACCCAGATTATCTTTTTTTCAAAGGAGATGAATTAAAATTAATTACCCTACTGGAAAATCTCGCGACGACCAACAATATAACTCAAAAAATAGACAACTCAAATTTGGATTCAATAAAAGGCGACACCGTAAATATTTCTCTTTCATTAAGCGGAAATTATGAAAATATTTTAAAATATCTGTCAGCTTTGGAAAAAGAAAAATATTTTTTTACAGTTAGCACCCTAAGAATATCCTCCGCTTATACCTTACAAAATAACAATCAAAAAGCAACCACAATGAATTTAGACCTAATGTTATATGTCAATAATAGATAAACTATTACAAACCGAGCGCATTTTTGTGCTCAAACCGGCCAATCAATATACTATTTGGAAAGTGTTGGGGCTTTTTGTTGTTGGTATACTAATGGCCGGAACTATAATGGTATTTTATTTTATATATCTATATTCGTACTTGACTTTATCCAATATAAACACTATAATCATCCTAAATTCAAATTTAGCGGCGGATGTTATTAATATCAAAACCTTTCAAAATACTGAGCAAATGATAAAATGGAAAAATTCTTTACCAAACATTCCGGAAAAAATAAGAAACATTTTTTATTATATAGACATAGCAACACCAACAACAACACTTGGGTCTGTAGAAGCAACCATTATTACATCTAGCTCAACCCAAGACATAGTGGCTGTAATGCAAAAAAAATAATTTAAAACTAAATGCCAAAATTGATAGAAAAAAACAAACAACTTTTTATTTTAGGAAGAGAAGTGCTGTTATCCTTAGCCGAAATTAAGGCGTTTTTTTTATTAAACAACCTTGATTTTGAAATAATCTATCAAAAAGAAAATAAACTTATAATTTCCGCCGACAAAACACCAGCTAGTAATGAAATGATGAATCAATTGGGTGGCACCATCAAAATCTGTGAGCCGTTGGGGCCGCTGAAAAACCAAAAAGACGATATAGCCGACTACTTAAACAAAGTAATTCCTTCCGGAAAAATAGAATTTTCCATCAACGGATTTGACGCACTCGGCATAGAAATAAAAAAATCTTTAAAACAGCTGGGGCGATCGGCTCGCTATATTGCGGCCAAAAATACTGCTACAATAATTTATAATAATCTCGTTAAAAAAGGAGCGGATATTGAAATATGCGATAATTTTGCTTTTATCACTAAGGCTGTTCAACCGATTGAACAATTTTCACAACGCGATTTTGGTCGCCCAGGACGCGATGACCAAAGTGGTATGTTACCACCAAAATTGGCTATGATTATGATCAATCTAGCCACTCAAAAAAAGAATAGTGTACTATTTGATCCATTTTGCGGTTCTGGAACGGTGATTACCGAAGCGATACTAATGGGTTACAACAATATTATTGGTTCGGATATTTCAGAAATCGCAATAAAAGATTCTATTAAAAATGTTGATTGGATAAAAAATAATTATAATTTGGATACAACCAATCTGAATATTAAACTATTCCAATACGATGCCGGAATAATATCCGAAAAAATCGCCGAAAATTCCGTTGACGCAATTATAGCGGAACCATATCTTGGCAAACCAATGTGGGGCACCGAATCAAAAACATCTGTAGAAAAACAGGCGGAAGAACTAAAGATACTTTACCTGAGAGCGTTTTTGGAATTTAAAAAAATCATCAAAAAGAATGGGGTTGCAGTATTTATCATTCCCCGCTTCATGGTAAATAATGAATGGATAAAGATAGATTGCGAAACTGAGATTTCAAAACTTGGTTTCAAAAACGATTGTATCTTACCGGAACAAAAACATTTACTATATTGGCGCCCAAGCCAACATGTCGGCAGAGAAATTTGGAGATTCAAAAAAGTTTAACAAATTTAACAAAAAAATAAGGTCTGGTGGTAATCACTTTTGAGCGGGTTATGAAACCGAGGTTTCATCCCTGAGCCTCTCGCGAGGCGAGGAAAGCGAAAAAGTTATTACCATCAGGCCTTATTTTATTTTTGTCCACCTCATTAAGCAATATGAAAATACACTACATCTCCGTCTTTTACAATATAATCTTTTCCCTCTAAGCGAAGTTTTCCACTGGTTTTTATTCCACTCCAACCGCCAAATTCTACAAAATCCTTCCAATTGGCGACATCCGCTTTGATAAAACCTTTAATAAAATCCGTGTGAATTACTCCGGCCGCATCTGGGGCTTTCGTGTTTGTTTTTACTGTCCAAGCCCTTGTTTCCGGTTCTCCGGATGTAAGAAAGGTTATTAAATTTAAAAGTTTATAACTGGCAATCACCAATTTATCCAAACCAGTTTGTGTTAATCCCAATGACTTTAGATATTCAACAGCTTCCTCTTCGCTCAACTCAGCTAATTCTGCTTCCAACTTTGCGCTTATTTCCACTTGTTCACTACCTGACGGCGCCATAAATTTTTTGCCACCATTCATATCTTCATCGACATTCACTACATACAACATCGGCTTCATAGTGAGTAAATGTAATTCTTTCATCATTTCCATTTCTTCCTCATCATATTCCAGTTCGCGCGCTGGCTTGCCATCTTGAAGTTGTTTGTTTACCTTTTCCAAAAATTCTATTTGCTTCTCCAATTCTTTAGCGGCCGTGCCTTTGGCCCCTTTTTTTACATTTTCCAATCGCTTACTGACAGTTTGCAAATCAGCCAAAGCCAGTTCCAAATTTATCACATCGGCATCCTCTGTTGGGTTGACCTGATTATTCACATGAATCACATTTTCATCCGAAAAAGACCGCACCACCTGAGCAATCGCGTCTACTTCACGAATATGTGACAAAAATTTATTCCCCAAACCTTGACCTTCCGAAGCACCTTTTACTAAACCAGCGATATCTACAAATTCAATCACTGTTGGAATAATTTTTTTAGATTTTGATACTGCACTTAATTTCTCCAAACGCTCATCGGGCACTTCCACCACTCCAACATTTGGATCGATAGTACAAAAAGGATAATTTTGAGCATCAGCTTGTTTGCTTCTGGTCAACGCATTAAAAAGTGTAGATTTACCAACATTTGGTAAACCGACTATACCAATTGAAAATGACATATATAATATATAAAAAACGGTTTTTAAGCCGCTTTTATTAACTGGTGGACCGTAAGGGAATTGAACCCTTGACCTCTTCCATGCCATGGAAGCGCTCTACCAGCTGAGCTAACGGCCCTTAAACAAATCTGATTATATCATTATCAAAAAAAATAATCAATACCTAGGACGGTATTGATTATGGAGTGTTTTCTGGTGATGAAATTGTAACTGGAACAACAACATTGGTGTCAGGTATCACACTTGGCTGTACAACTATTGGAGGCTGGGTTATCTGATCAGAAACTATAGTAGTCGTTGTTGTCGATAAAACATTTATTTCCGGTGAAGAGCTAACTATATCTATCGGAGTCGATGTATTTGAAACACTGTTTTGAGATGATGTGTTTTGGTTGTTGTCAGTTTGAACAATATCTGCCGGAACAACTTGCGACACATTCGAATTTGTCATATCTTCTTTGCGTTTGGCCACTACCATCCAATCAAAGGTTGCGTTACTTTTACCACCATCCAATTCTTTCACGGTAAAACCTTGCGCACTTTTTTCACTGACATATATACCTTTGGCCTCACCCGAAGTCAAAGTAATATTTACTTTTAGCGGTGATGTCTGATCAATCACTTCTTGTGAAATTTGGTCAAAAGTAATTTTAATTTCACCAGCCATCAACTGTGATGAACTGGAAAATACAAACTCCGATATCGGAGATTGCATCGCGTACATATCTTTTTCTCCTTGCGAAGTATTCAGTTTAGTAACAAAATGTCCGGAACTATCTATTGACCAACTATTATTTTTACCGCTGATTGAAGCCACATTTAATAAAATATTTCCTTGTAAATCCAAATTGCCACCATTATACGACAGTTGGTTGTTGTTATTTTTTTCTACATTCAAATTGGCAGTGCTGGTAACACCAAGCGTGACTCCTTGAGCAGTAGCCAACTGTTGAATATTTTCTTTCAAACCGGCGATAGTTTCATAACGACTATTCACCCAACCGGTACGAATCAATGCCATTATCTTGCCTTTTTCGCCAGAAAAAGGTTCCAGCGCCACACCAATAATTCCCACCATTTTATCATTGTTATCTTTTTTTGGATCATATTTCATCGCATAGCCGGTGGTTGAAGCGGTCACCAACAAATCTCCGCGATTGATATTGCCGTTCTCGTTGGAAATTTTTAATGGCACTCTACCTACCATCGCCATCACGGCAGTATATTCTGTTTTACCATTACCGACAACAATTGATGGGTTGGTTGATACGACACCAGCGACCGCCTGTTCATTGGCACCACCACTGCGTCGATATGTATCCGGATTATTATTGTCCACCACCATCACATCCCCAGGCTCCACCAAGTCATCGACCGCGATATCAACCCTCTCGGCCAAATCACCAGGATTGGCGGAAGTTCCAAACACCGCACTAGCCGCATAAATATTTCCAGTGGTATATACATCGCCATTGGACATTACAGAAAATCTCGGCTCATTGTTTGATCGTAATGATAATAAATATTTGTCGGTGGAACTACCAAAATTTTCCGCGTTAAATATAAAGGCATGTGTGCCGTTTGTTTTTGATTCAAATAAAGCCGTGGCGTTGAAAACCAATCTATTTACCACACTATTAAACATTACCAATTCACCACTCAAAGCTAGGTTATACGGAGTTACTGCACTTCCAACGCTCACCGTAGTGGTGTTTGTGTCAATTGTCAAACCTTGATACAGCTGATTTTTCCAACCCAAATTTACAAAAGCAATTATCTGATTTATTCCAACCCCACTATATCCTTCCATCGCGATCGCTACTGTCGGAGATTCTTCGATTGCTTTTACCGCCACACCATCAGTATTCGATATCGTAAGTTGATCGCCAGGAAGAATCACACCATTAGCGGTTGATACTTTCACCGGAACACGACCGGCCAAAGCCACTTTTACTGTGCCGGGCTGAGAGGTCGGATCAACAAAATCACCACCACCCAACAAAAAGCCTGGATTGGTAGATACTATACCAATAATCTGATTGTCGAATAATGAACATTTTTTTACTCCGGCCACCACGGTAGCATCAGAACAAACCACATCGCCAACAGTCGGACAAATATTGTTGAGATGACAAGATAAATTTACCGGATATGTTTCAGCCAAATCCAAGGTAGTAGTACCAGTAATATAGCCGGAGGCACGAATAAATCCATTTACACCAATACCACCAGAGTTTGTACCACCAGCGTCAACCACCAATTTATAAGAATATGTATTACTCAAAGAAGAACTATTGATAACCACTGTACCATCTCCTGTAACCCTAAACATTGAACTGGTAGAATTTGTAGCGATACTAAACAAAGTATTTGTGGTAACTGTGGTAGATACAGTAATCGCAACTGAACCATTGGAGAACAAACCGCCTTCTCCAAGATTCAAACCATTACGAATATTTAAATTATTTCCAATATCAGCATTTTCAGAAACTGTGAGATCATTGGTGGCGATGTTGCCGACACTCATGGCTGGTGCATCTATACCGTTGATATCAATTATTTTTAAACCGCCTGTAAAATCTGCTACATAGGCATATTTGCCGGAGACATAGACATCTTGAGCAAAAGTCGTTGCAAGAGAACCGATTAAGGCTGGAGAGGCGGGGTTGGAAATGTCTATTATTTTTAAACCACCTGCTCCGTATGCTACATAGGCATATTTGCCGGAGACATAGACACCATAAGCACTAGTCGTTGCAAGAGAACCGATTAAGGCTGGAGAGGCGGGGTTGGAAATGTCTATT
>JAVHSM010000039.1:0-2698 GCA_036172155.1 Candidatus Magasanikiibacteriota bacterium | reverse complement strand
TATAATCCTCGCGAGTCAAAAGCTCGTTGTGCTCCGCAATGCTCAAAGGCATGGGTTTCAAATCGTAAATTTCTTCACGGCTGGTACGCTGCATTCTCTCCACCACACCATTTAATTTGGGCGATTTGGTATAAATAGCGCCAACTATAATTTTTGCAAATAAATTAAATCCATTAGACTTGTCAACGTTGAACTGTCTTTGCCCGCCAAGGAGTAAAGCACCATATAGCCAAGATTTTTTTTCAAATTTCCAATTCGGATAAATTTTGTATGAAGTTTGGGGTGGTGGATTGTTTGGGTCGGTACCAAAAGAAAAGCCCTGATATATTTTAGTTTGTGAAAAACTACTTTCAAAGGCATTTGTGTTAAGTGGATTTCGTTGTCCCTGAAAGTGAGCAATAAAACTCCACCCTTTTGTTAAAGGCGTTGAATAGGATATGGAAACTTCTTCTCCAATTTTAGCAAAGCCAGATTTTGAATCAAGTAAATCAGTACTTGAAAATTGTCCAGTTGGCATTGCAGCACCAACTGAAATACAAATACTACTTCTGTCTTTAGTTGTTTGTGAAAAAACGAATGAGATTTGAGCTAAGCAAAAGAAAATTAGCAGAAATATTTTTCTCATAAAAGTTTAATTAAGTTGGTCAAAAGTTAAATACGTTGTCTGCTTAAACTTGCACACAACGAGCAGGGCTTTGTGCAGGTTGGGAAATAGAATTCCTTCTGCCCGTAACCGCTGTTGAGTAAAGTTAATAAATGTTGATGATAAGAACTAATGTTGAAAGTTGTTTGTCTAGCCCGAACAAAAGTAGAGTAGTGCTGAAAATGCTCATTGTTATTTCTTCTGCCCCACTTGCAGCAATACCAATGTTCAAGCAACACCTGCGGTGGGCTCCCTCAAGCGCTAAAATCCTCCTTTAGTTAGAAAGCTTCATTTTTGTTGTTCATCAAATATAAACAAAAATGAAAAAGAATGAGATTTCGGCCAAATTATTTAATGCTGATGCACAAATTTGGATCGAAAAACTGCGGCAGGTAATGTTAATACAAGACAAGGGAAAAGGCACCGTAAAAAGTTATACTGCCGAAATGATTTTGTTATTTAAATACTACAATAACAAAACAGTCGCCGCCATCACCCAGTCCGATATTGAACTATACCTGGTGTATATAAAAACAGTACATAAGGTAGGCCGCGCCAAATGCCGCAGTGTGGCCAGTGCCTGTTCTTTTTTTTACAAAAGGGTAATAAAAATGCCGTATGTTTTGCCCAGTGCCTTGTATCCGCAAAAGCAATTTGTATTACCCAATATTATGAGCCAGCAAGAAGTAAGCGCACTATTTGCAGCCCCGCTTACCTTAAAAGAATATTGTGTAATAGGCTTGCTGTATGGCAGTGGCTTACGCATAAGCGAAGTAACCGCATTACGCATACAGGATATAGAGAGCGCATCCAAACGCATAAAAGTAGTACAAGGCAAGGGCGCAAAAGACCGGTACACCTTATTGGCCGATAATTTATTAGATAAATTGCGGCAATTTTATGTTGTGACAAACAGGCCGGTACAATACCTGTTTACAAGCCCGCAAACCGGAAAATCATTCCATCCCAGAAGTATGCAATTGGTAGTAACAGGCGCCATGAAAAAAGCTGGCTTTACCCAAAAAGGATATACCTCCCATACCCTGCGCCACAGCTTTGCCACCCACATGCTGGATAACGGCAGTAACATACATGTAATAAAAACCTTGCTGGGCCACAGTAAGCTTGAAACCACCATGGTTTACCTGCATTTGCAGCAACATACGCAGTTTGGTATTGTATCGCCGATGGATAAATTATTGGGAGGTAGCGATGGAACCGCAACCACTTAATGAAATACGGCAATTATTGCAGCAAAAAATATTTGGCCATCCCCGTGTTGAAAAATTTAATCTGTATAGCCGTGCCGTATTAAATCGGCTGCAGCTATGCCATACTGTGGGTATTGGTGTGCATCATTTAAAATGCAACCAGGCAGGCTGCGGCAATGAGCAGTACCAGTACCACAGTTGTGGCAACCGGCATTGCCCTAACTGTGGTGGCATCAAAAAAGAACAGTGGCTGCAAGACAGGATGAGCGAACTATTGCCTACCACCTATTATCATTTGGTGTTTACCCTGCCGCAAGAGTTGCGCCCTTTGGTAATGGGCAACCGCATGATACTATTTAATTTACTGTTCGATGCCAGTCATCATACCATCAACAAGCTGAGTGCCGATAAAAAGTGGCTTGGAGCTAAACCGGGCATCGTAAGCATCTTGCATACCAATGGCCAGGATTTAAGTTTCCATCCCCGCCTGAATGACCAGTCGGGCAGGCGCACATACACTGTATTGTTAGCGGCGGCGGTATAAATGCGGAAGGCCAATGGGTAAAAGAAAAACGGGCCAATGGCAATTACCTGTTTCCAAAGCCTAAAATGGAAAAGGAATACAAATTGTATTTTTTAAAAAAACTGCAAACTTTACTGGATCAGCAAAAGTTAAAAATAACAGATGCAACCGCCTTAAAACTAACCATGGAAACCCTGTCAAAAATACGATGGAATGTACATGCCAATGCGCCCTTTGGCGGCCCGGCACAAATACTGGAATATTTAGGAAGGTACACGCACAAAACAGCCATCACCGCTCATCGCATAAAGGAAATAACCG
>JAVHSM010000038.1:0-2810 GCA_036172155.1 Candidatus Magasanikiibacteriota bacterium | reverse complement strand
CTACATATGATGTTGTGGTAAACGGTACCAGCAATACTATGAGTTATGATGTTACTACAACTCACTCCTTTACAATTAATAGTAGTAAAAGTATAAATCTAAGTAGTTATAATCTTAGATTAACAGGTACAGGAACTCCTTTGGTTGTAAACGGTACTTTGACTGCTGGAACATCTAATGTGATTTATTCCGGTGCAACTGCCAATGTTGCTACTACCACTTTTGCTACTTTGACTTTATCTTCTGGTGGTGAATATTCATTGAGTGGAAATGCTACTACAACTGTAGCAACTATAAATAATGGTACATTAAATATTGGTAATTACAATTTGGTAATTTCATCTGGTAATTTTACCAATAGTGCTACCACTACTGAATCCGGTACTGGTAGAGTAAAGAAATTGGCTACTGGTGGTTTGACTTCAACTTCTTATGTAAGTGGTTCTGCCAACGGAACAGGTAACACAATTACTATTACGATTGTAGATCCTACTGCGAATTTGTTTGGTTCTTCCATCGAAACCACGACAGTTGCTCTGAGTGCTTCTAATTATAGTGATTCTGAAACAATTATTTTAACTGAGGACGGTGTGGCTTCTGGCCAGTTTACTGGCACAATTCCATTTTATATTATTAATACAAAAACAAATGACAATAATACAGTAGATGTTTCTGGGAATGGTACTTTGTCTCTGGCTTACAGTAATGGATATGGTTCGTTGACTGGTGATGGCATCTCCGCTTCATATACTGGTTCAAATTATTCTTTTGGTGGTGGCACAAGCGGTGGTGGTTCCTCTCCGTCTGTATCCGCTGTCACTCCACCAGTAGTTGTCGCTACCGGAGCTCAATCCAATTCACAAATTATTTCCTTGAATTTAGTCGCCACCAATGCTAACCAAGTAGCCATGTCTGAAGATCCTGGTTTTGCTGATGCTAGTTGGGACACTTATGCCCCAACTAAACCATTTACACTTTCCAAAGGTGCCGGTGAAAAAACAATCTATATCAAATTCCGTTCCGCTACTGGCGGTGTCACAGCTGTATATAAAGTGAATGTCACTCTCAAAGCCGGTTATATAGTCGCTCCGGTTGCTGTAGCTAATTCCACAGCTTTATCTGCCACCATACCAGATGTATCTTCACTAGCTTCAGTTATTCCGGCAACAATCGCTCAATTTGAAGTAGCCAACCCAGATTCAAAAGTAGTCATTGCTCCAGTCAAAACTCTAGTATACAAACCAAACAGTGTGGTTAAATACACCTACTCCTACAAGAACGAAACAACCAAAACTGTAAAAGTAAAAATCGTTCGCTCCGTAGTAGGCTCCAATGATAAAGCAATAGCTAAAGTAACTGGCAGTGCCTCGATTGCCAAAGGCAAGACCTTTAAATTCAACGCTAGTAGTCCACTCAGCAACAAAGCGGTTGAAGGCAACTACACTGTCAAAGTACAGATATTAGACTTCAAGACTGGTGCATTAATCGATGAAAACAGCTTTGGCGTCTCCATCAAGAAACCTTTACCTCCCCCAACTATTACTACCGCTACTCCAGATTCAAAAGTAGTAATCACTGGTCTAAAAGTAGACTACAAACCAAACAGTGTGGTTAAATACACCTACTCCTACAAGAACGAAACAACCAAAACTGTAAAAGTAAAAATCGTTCGCTCCGTAGTAGGCTCCAATGATAAAGCAATAGCTAAAGTAACTGGCAGTGCCTCGATTGCCAAAGGCAAGACCTTTAAATTCAACGCTAGTAGTCCACTCAGCAACAAAGCGGTTGAAGGCAACTACACTGTCAAAGTACAGATATTAGACTTCAAGACTGGTGCATTAATCGATGAAAACAGCTTTGGTGTCACTGTAAAAAAATAGTCAAACAGTAACGAGTAATAAAAAAAGATGTTCCCAAACCGGAAACATCTTTTTTGCTACCTTTTTGATTTATTCTATTTCATTTATTTGATTGTAAATTTTCCAGGAAATTCCCAGTAGTGTACAAGCCAACATTGCCGATAAAATACAATAATAACAAATATATCCAATAATATACACTTGTAAATAAGTTAATCTTAGACTAAACAAAACAGCAAGTACTGAAAATGGTAACAATAAATTTAACAAAAAAGTGAAGTCCTTTTTTTGGCTTATTGATCCAATGCCGATAATAACCAAATAAAAAAACATTCCTATCAATGAAATAGGTACTCCCAAAACAGTAGAGTAAATACTGTCGGCTACAAGTTGACATGAATTGATTTGTTTTATGTCAGTAAAGCAATTGATAGGATGGGCTTTGTAATGGGCGTATGTTAAATATGATGAGTCGGCCAGTCCTATTAGACCGATAACGATGATTGCGATTTTTGTTGATTTTTTAATATCGATTGAATGCAAAACAAATCGGCGAATTTTGTGCAACATAAAAAGGTGTTAAAATTTATAAGTATATTTTAACACCTTTGTTGATTTATTGACAGTATTCTGTCCTCGTACTGTCTTTTAAGCGATTGAAAGGAGTCGAGAAATCGCTTGTGGTTAGTAATTAAGGGATTCTTCGACGGAGTTTATCCTGAGCGGAGCCGAAGGGCTCGGAATGACAATGACGACAATGTTATTATAGGGAATCCAATTCCAAAGTCTGATCAATCTTGATCTGATCCACAAATTCATAGGCGTGGCTGACCAAAATTAGCGCCCCTTCAAATTCATCGAGCGCCTTGGCGATAATCGGCAGATGGCGGAAGTTGATATGGTTGGTCGGCTCATCCATTATCAAAAGTCCTGGTTTTTGTAGCACAAATT
>JAVHSM010000037.1:0-13292 GCA_036172155.1 Candidatus Magasanikiibacteriota bacterium | reverse complement strand
CAACCACGCAAACTAGAAAAATTGGTACCAGTACCACTGCCATATTTGAAAAGACGCGCCTCGCGTACCCATAGATCCATAATACCACCTTCATTTACCAAATCATCTTTTACGGATTGGATAAAGCATGCATGGGGTTGTGGATGTGAATAAGAATCAACAGATTTTGTGAGGATATTGTTGTCAGGATCAACAAAATAATGGCCTTGCGCCGGGCCATTGATGCCATAAGCCCAATATAGACCGGTATTAAACCACTGAGGAGAGTTTGGTGCGACCATCTGATTGATAATCATATAGGCCAACTCTTCATAAAAAATCTGGGCGTCGGTGGCTGAAGCAAAATAGGCATATTTTTCTCCCCAATATCGCCAAGTGCCAGCCAAACGATGAGCCACTTGTTTCACACTGTTTTCCGGACCAAGAATCGGACTACCGTCGGCGTTTATTTTGGCCAAACCATTGGCATCATATTGTGGCACACCAGCTTTGCGAAAATATTTTTGCGCCAAAATATCGGTCGCTACTTGTGACCATTGATGTGGTACCTCGACATCATGCATTTCAAAAATTAATTTACCGCTTGGCTCGCGAATTACCGAGGAGCGCAAATCGTAACCAAACATATCAAAAGGATTAACTCCTTCTTTGGTATAATGACGAGAAAAATGCAAACCACCGGCGGAATATTTAAACTCTTTATCTACTTTAAAGATCTTGGTCGCAGTGGTAGTCTGCATATTGAAATTGTTAAGAAAATTTAAAAGCCACCTTTTTGCTCTGTTACTACTTATTGTGTTTAAAATTATTTTTTAACACAATATATAGTAATAATATTTAAGGCCAACATATTATAGCACATCATAAATTGCCTGCCAAATAGGCTAACAACAAACAAAAAACTCACCTTTCGATGAGTTATCCACAAAGCATTAACCGGCTGTCCACCATTACACCTCTTGATGTCCCAAACCCAGCCTTTTTAAAAGGTCATCGGCCTGAAACTCTGCTTCTTTTTGAATGTCAGCGTCATCCAGACCGGCATTATTTTTTTGAATATCTTTTTTTAATTCAATAATCAGTGCAAAACGCAGATCGCCGAGCTCGCCACGCAAATTTGCTAGCTTCTTTTTTAACGCTTCAATATTTTTTTGGTCGCGTTGAACCGATGGAATAGCGCCATCATCGGACAGTTGCAATTGAGCACGAATGACTTGTACAGACTTCACCACCTGTTGCATGTTGGCCATGATATTTTGCATCTGTTTTTGCGCGCTTTTCATTTCTTTTCCAACCACTTCGGCGCGCTCTCTGGCCGCGGCCTTTTTTTCCTGCTCATCAGGTTGTTTTTCTTTATTTTCCATACGCAACTCACGACTCTCACTGGCATTGCGTCGTCGCCACTCGTTATTTTGTGTTTCAAACTCGGACATATTGGACTTTAAGTTAACTATTCAGTATAATAATAACATTATGACGCAAGAAAATCAAACAAAAAATAGATTAATAAATTCAGAAAGCTCCGACGATGAGGTGGTATTGGAAACCAGTTTGCGCCCGGAATATCTGGTGGATTTTGTTGGCCAACAACAGATCAAAAAGAATCTCGGCATTTCCATCCAAGCTGCCAAAGCGCGCGAAGATGTGTTGGAACATATTTTGTTGTATGGAAATCCAGGGTTGGGCAAAACCACCTTGGCACATATCATTGCTCGAGAAATGAAAAGCAACATCAAAGTGACTTCTGGACCGACATTGGAAAAAGTTGGCGATCTAGCCGCGATTTTATCAAATTTACAACGCGGTGATATTTTATTTATCGACGAAATTCATCGTATTAACAAAACTATCGCCGAAGTTTTATATCCGGCGCTCGAAGATTACGCATTGGATATTATTATCGGCCAAGGACCGGCGGCACGCACTCTGCGTATGCCACTAGAAAAATTTACTTTGATTGGTGCCACTACTAAAATGAGTTTATTACCAGGACCGTTGCGCGATCGTTTCGGACATGTTTTTCATCTGAATTTTTACGAACATCCTGATCTGGAGATAATCGTGAATCGTAATGCCAAACTTTTAAAAACTAATTTGCAACCGGATGCCGCCACCCTAATTGCACGGCGCGCTCGTCGCACACCGCGTATTGCCAATCGCCTGCTCAAACGCGCGCGCGACTTTGCGCAAGTGAACAACCAAGATTCAATTGATAAAAAAACCGCTAGTGAAACAATGGCGATGTTGGCGGTGGATGAATTTGGTTTGGATGAAATTGATCGACTGTTGCTGACTACTATGATTGAAAAATTTAATGGCGGACCGGTCGGCCTCAATACTTTAGCGGCCGCTATCTCGGAAGAAATGGATACTATCGAAGATATATACGAACCATTTTTATTACAAATGGGATTTCTGGAACGCACTCCGCGCGGACGACGCGCAACACCGGCAGCCTATACCCATTTGGGATTTGAACCACCAAAAATTCAGACATTATTATAGTAAACAGCAACGGTGGGGTGGTCTTATTTAATTTTTTGACTGTGCTACATTTTAGACAAATTGTGAAAATTTTTCTTAATGTAAAATGCAAAACTCGCTTCGCTTAAACATTGCATTTTACTAAAAAATTTTTCAATTTGTAACTAAAACTTCGCAATGTCAAAAAATTAAATAAGACCACCCCACCTCAGTCTAATATATAACATTTTTTATGATCACAATCCCACTATATATAATTTTATTTATATATCTCGCTTACCTCGCCGTCTTGATGATTTTTTATTATATTAATTTATCGCATTTAATTCACAACGGCGCGCTTACCATTATTAGTTTTAGTATTACTATTTTTATTATTTTCCTAAACGCGACGGCTTTATTTTTTACTTACGCACTATTAAACAGCGTCGATTGGCAACAGCCGCTCACGCTCTGGAATAGTAGTTGGATTACCAACGCCCTAAATCTTTCTATATGAACATCCCATCTGTCGTTAAAATAAAAAGTTACGAAAAAGTAGAGTATGTTTTGCATCGACATGGTGTAACTTTTATTTCTTATATATTGATTTTTATTGCTCTCATTCTTATTCCGGCGATATTTTATTGGTTATTTTCAACTATCTTCGCAAATACTACACAAAGTCCAACCGCATTGCCAATTGTCATACTTATTGCCAGTGCCTATTATATATCTATATTCCTTTTTTTCTATTCTTTTTTTGTTGAATTTTATTTAGACTATTGGGTGATTACCAACGACCGTTTGGTTGACATTCGCCAGATCTCACTCTTTGCACGCACCATATCAGAGGTTGATTTATACCAGATTCAGGATGTCACCTCGGAAGTACACGGCTTCTTTCCAACCATATTTAATTATGGAAATATCTATCTACAAACCGCCGGCCCGATTCCAAAATTTGTACTTTACAATGTTCCTAATCCGGATATGCTTCGCCAAGCGATAATCGAGCTGTCTTCAGAAGATAAAAAGTTTCATACTGGAAATTAATTTCAATTTAAAAAAATATGTCACGAGAAAATAGATTTAACCATTTATTTCTCCACGCAACAGACAAACCACATACCCAATACATTTTGCCTTCATAAACAAACAAAAAATCCAGATTTGAACTGGATTTTTTGTTACAAAAATTTTTAATAAATTTTCTCTACTTCTGTACTACTGTAATAATGTTTCAATAGTTGAATATATACCCAACCGTCTTTTGTCGCCCGCACCAGTGCGTCGTGAGTGCTCATACCAATACCGTGCCCATACATCTTTTTATATTTATCATACATACAATCAACACTTGTGAGCCATGGCCGATCATTTTTCCCAGCACTATTTTTCCAATCTTTGGTTTTACCGTTGGTGTGCGTAAAATATGGCGTGGTAACAACATTACTATTATAGGTTACCATTTCTCCGGCGGTATCCTGTGCAAACAGTGCCACCCGTGGCATCTGTGTTTCGGATGTGTATCCCAAATATAGTTGATCCTGCGTCGTAGCATAGATATCAAACATGCGCTTATCCGTTGGCGGATCAGACGAAATATTTTTATAGGCATAACTGCGCGCCGCTACGAGCACTGCTTTGATATATCCCTGCGCCGAATTATTATCCGTCTCCGCGATGCCTTTCATATAATCTTCAAGCAATAATTCATTGACGAGATAAACCATTTTACTTTTTGGAGAATATCGATATTCCAAAACACCACGATAAGCACAATATGCTGTTTTTCGACCGGTAATAGTTCGTTTACACCCGGGAATTTCAAATACACCACTGTCTTCAGTAGGTACCAATCGCCAAAAATTTTCACTTTCTAAATCAAAATTTACGCTAGTCAAAAAATATTTACCTTTTTTATAACTAATTTTCGCCTCTTCATCCGCCGATAGGAAACCCACTATTTCATCGCCGCTATATATTTCATAATCAATTTTTGATTTGAATTTTATTACATCTTTAGTTTTCAGCAATCCCACTCGAATTGAAGGTTCATCAATAAGTTCCCGATCATTTTTTACTTCATAAGTTATAACATCAGTCGAAGTAGCAATTTCATCTGTGCTAGTGTCACTAATAGCGCTAGAAAATATAATACTAAATGTGGTAGAAGTTTCCATCCCAGCGCTACTAGTAACCGAAATCTCTTCGGCGTGCGCCGGTAAAATTAAAAACAGACTAAAAAGTAGTAATAAGATTTTATTGTTCATACTAAAAATATAGATAATAAGAATTATATCATCAATTGTCATCACTGGCAACGCGTGCTATAATTAAGAAAATTTTATGTCTCTCAAAAGAAAAATCGCTTACAACACCATCATCCAACTAGTCGGCAAAAGTCTCAGTACCCTGCTCGGTCTTTTGTCTGTTTTTATCATGACCAGAACCCTGGGTGCAGAAAAATTCGGTTGGTACACCACCGCGATTGGCTTTTTACAATTTATTGGCATATTTAGCGATTTTGGTTTCACTATCACTACCGCCAACATGCTTTCGGAACCAAAATTCCAAACCCAAAAACTACTCAATACTCTTTTTAGCTGGAGGTTGACCTCAGCCATAATATTTCACGGATTGGCTCCACTGATTTTTTTGTTTTTTCCCTACCCAATAGAAGTAAAAATTGCCGTTGCTATCATGGCAGTTTCATTTTTTGCCATTAGCGTCAGTAATGTTTTTACCGGATATTATCAGATGCAACTCAAAACCCAAATTCACATGGCTGGTGAATTATTGGGAAGGACATTTTTAATAATTGGCATTGGTTTAGTAGCCAAATTTGGCCTTGGTTTTCTACCAATAATGGTAGTAATTTCTCTGGCTTCAATCATCAACTCGGGATATTTATTTTACAAAATGCCAAAAATCAGCCTTAGTTTTGACAAAGAAATATCCGTCGCGATTTTTAATAAAATTTGGCCGACGGCTTTATGTATAATATTTAATTCTTTTTATCTACAAGGCGATCGGGTAATTTTGCCTTTGTTTGTCACCCAAAGCGAAGTCGGTTTTTACGGCGCCGCCTATCGTGTATTGGATATCATCATCCAAATGTCCGCCCTGATTATGGGTATTATGGCACCACTCTTGGCATTTTCTTGGTCGCGTCAATTGGCCGATGATTTCAAAAAAAGATTACAGATGGCTTTCGATTTAATCGCACTTTTTTTGATTCCAATGATGCTTGGCGCTATTGCGCTCGCTGAACCGATTATGCGTTTTGTCGGCGGTCAAGAATTTAGTGAATCCGGAAAAATATTAACCTGGCTCAGTTGGGCAATCTTTGGTATTTGTTTTGGAATGGTTTTTGGCTATACCTCCTTGGCCATCAATAGACAGCGCGAGGCTATTTGGATTTATTTGGTAGATGCTATCCTGAGTATTGTTGGTTACTTTATTTTTATTCCACGCTTTGGTATTTATGGCGCCGCCGGTGTTACTATTTTTTCTGAGATATTTGCCGGATTGGGACTGATGTTTTTGGTTTTACATTACAGCTGTTTTTTACCAAAAATAAAATCATTGACGAAAATTTTTATTGCTGGACTAATCATGTGTTGGGCTATCACTTCTTACCCACTACCTCATGTATTGCTATCGATCGTTTTTGGCGGATTCATTTATGCGTTCTTAATTTTAATATTGCGCGTTATATCCAAAGACACCATTAAAGAAATCACGCCTTTTAGCAATTGAACAAAGACAGTTTTTTTGGTAAAATATATTCATCAAATTAATTTATAAATTTTATGGAATTTATTAAAATGCGCCACATCATATTTTTTGTTTTGCTGGCGACAGTAACCGTTGGTTTTTTTACAATCATGCAACCATTTTTCTACCCCATTTTTTGGGCGGCGATTTTAGCCAGTATTTTTTATCCTTTTTATAAATGGCTAAACGGAAAACTAAAAGTGAACAACCTTAGCTCTGCCATCACATTGGTCTTGATCTTTTTCGTTATTGTCTTACCGATGATTGCGGTTGGCACTTTGGTAGTGAAAGAGGCTTTGAATCTATATAGTGTCGCCTCGGACAAAAGCGGTCAGATTAGCGATAGCCTACAAACCGCGCTAAACTGGATAAAGCATAATCCTTACACCGCCCAATATAGTATTGATGATTCTTTTGTCACTCAAAAATTAGTGGAATTTTATCAATCGGTCACTTCTTATTTATTGGAAGGCGCCAAAACTTTAACTCAGAATTCTCTGATTTTTACGGTTTCGTTTTTTATTATGTTTTACGCCTTGTTTTTCTTTGTGCGTGATGGTGAAAAATTTTTGAAGGAAGTAATGCATTTTTGCCCGTTGGGTGATCGCTATGAAAAGATACTTTACAACAAATTTACCTCGACCGTGCGCGCCACTATCAAAGGCAGTATGATTATCGGTCTTATTCAAGGCGGGCTGGGCTGGGCGATGTTTGCTGTCGCCGGTGTGCAAGGATCTTTGGTTTGGGGGATTTTAATGGTACTACTTGCTTCTATCCCTGGCATAGGATCATATTTTATTTGGCTACCAGTAGCTATCGTGATGCTTTTGACCGGACGGATCGTGGCTGGTGTTAGTATGATTTTATTTGGTGCGTTGGTCATTGGCACTATTGATAATTTTATTCGTCCAATATTGGTCGGGAAAGATTCCGAACTACATCCTTTGCTGGTATTATTTTCCACTCTTGGCGGCATCCTGACTTTTGGAATTTCCGGATTTATTATTGGTCCGGTGATTGCTTCCTTGCTATTGGCGTTCTGGGAAATGTATGATGAATATTACAAAAAAGATTTGGATTGCAATTCATAATTTTTTATCAAGACCACAAAAAAAATCCTCATACAAATTTTGTATGAGGATTTTTTATTTGTTGCGGGGCTCGGATTTGAACCGAGAACCTTCGGGTTATGGGCCCGACGAGCTGCCTGGTTGCTCTACCCCGCGATATATTTTTTAACTAGCGTTACTTTACAGCAAAATATTGAAAATGTCAATTTTTAGCCACTTTGAATAAAAAGATAACAAAAAAACAGTCTGCGAAAGACTGCATTTTGAAGTTGGAGCGGTAGACCGGATTCGAACCGGCGACCTTCTCCTTGGCAAGGAGACGTTCTACCAACTGAACTACTACCGCATAGCGTTAACAATTATATAATATTTACATATTTTGTCAATGCCTGTCCGACTATTGGGCGCGACTACGGACTTTTGTCTGTATTTCTGATATAATAAAATCATAATTATAAATATTTATGCCAAAATTTAAACATCTACTTACTCATACCGCCAAAAAAGCCAAAAAGATGGGGCAACCAATCAATGCTGAAACTTTGAAAATTGGCACTTTGGCCTGTCTGTCATCAGATACGCTTCTAAAACAATTTCAAAGCAATATCAAACATGGTATCACCTCATCAGAGGCACATCAACGATTATTGGAATTTGGTAAAAACGAAGCGGTCACCGAAAAAAAACTATTTTGGCCGTGGGTTTTATTGAATAATCTACGCGACCCTATCAGTTTACTGTTAGTAGTATTGGCTGTCATCTCCTTCATCACCCAAGACTACAAAGCCACCATAATGATCGGTGTGATGGTGACAATGAGTGTTCTGTTGAGATTTTTTCAAGAAATAAAAGCCGACCAAGCCGCCAAAAAACTAAAAGCACTGGTACATACCACGGCCAAAGTTTTACGCAATGGAAAATATATAAACTTGTCCATTTCGTCTTTGGTACCAGGAGATATTGTCAGTTTGTCAGCCGGCGATATGGTACCGGCCGATGTTATTTTGTTAACCTCAAAAAATCTTTTTATCAACCAATCCACTCTCACAGGTGAATCATTGCCGACAGAAAAAAATTCTGAGCCAACCCAAAAAGATTGCACTCCGTTGGAAATGTCTAATGTTTGTTTTTTGGGAACCAATGTGGAGGTTGGTAGTGCCACGGCTTTGGTGGTATCAACCGGTAAAAATACTTATTTGGGAGCGATTGCCAAAGATTTGACCAACATCGAACCGCCGACCAGTTTTGATTTGGGAATAAAAAAATTCACTTGGTTGATTATGACTTTTATTTTAATAATGGTGCCGGCAGTTTTTTTACTCAACGGCCTAAACAAAGGAGACTGGTTAGAAGCATTAATTTTTGCATTAGCGGTAGCAGTTGGATTGGCACCGGAAATGCTACCGATGATTGTGGCGGTAAACCTATCCAAAGGTGCGATCGAAATGTCTAAGAAAAAAGTAATCGTCAAACACTTAAATTCTGTCCAAAATTTTGGTTCAATGGACATTTTGTGTACTGATAAAACCGGTACTATCACCGAGGGACGAGTAATTTTGGAAAAATATCTCAATGTTTCCGGACAAGAAGATCAGAATGTACTGAACTACGCTTTTTTAAATAGTTACTTTCAAACGGGTTTGACTAATTTAATGGATGCGGCTATTTTGAAACACAAAGAAATAAAAAAAGAATTGTCGCTGGAAAAAAATTATACAAAAATTGACGAGATCCCCTTTGATTTTGCTCGTCGTCGCATGTCCGTGGTGGTGGAAAATGAAAAACAAGAGCATCTACTTATTTGCAAAGGCGCAATTGAGGAAATCGTGGCCCTATCAACTTATATTCAGATAGGTGACAAAATTACTCCGATGGCGCTGGTCAAAGAAAAAATAAAAAAAGAAATCGAAGACGAATTGAATTCTCAAGGGTTTAGAGTGATCGCGATTGCATATAAGAAAGAACCAGCTAGCAAAAAACACTATTCCACCGCCGATGAAAACAATTTAATTTTAGTCGGATTTTTGGCTTTTCTCGATCCGCCAAAGGCCACCGCCAAAGATACTATCGCTCTGCTCAAAAATAACGGTATAAAAGTAATGGTCTTAACTGGCGACAATGAATTGGTTACGAAAAAAATCTGTTCCGAAGTTGGTTTGGAAACTGCCAATATTTTGTTGGGCAACGAGATAGAAAAAATGAACGACAAACAATTGAAAATTGCTATCGATGATAAACAGATTTTTGCCAAACTTACTCCACTACACAAAGAAAGAATCGTCCATGCTTTGCGTGATATGGGACACTCTGTCGGCTTTATGGGTGACGGAATCAACGACGCACCCGCTCTACGCGCCGCCGATATCGGCATTTCTGTCGATAGTGCCGCCGACATTGCCAAGGAATCTTCTGATATCATTCTACTAGAAAAAAGTCTGGCAGTTTTGCAAGACGGTGTATTGGAAGGAAGAAAAATTTTTGGCAATATCGTAAAGTATATTGAGATGGCTGCCAGCTCCAATTTTGGCAATATGTTTAGTGTGGTTGGCGCCAGTATATTTTTACCATTTTTGCCGATGATGCCGATTCAAATTTTAACCAATAATTTGTTGTATGATATTTCCCAAACTTCCATTCCATCCGATCAAGTGGATCCGGAATTTCTCACCAAACCGCGCCGCTGGGAAATAAATTTGATGAAAAAATTTATTTTATTTATCGGGCCGATTAGTTCAATTTTTGATTTTATTACTTACGCTGTGATGTGGTATATTTTTAAAGCTTACATGAATCCCGCTCTATTTCAAACCGGTTGGTTTGTGGAATCACTAGTATCACAGACTCTGATTATTTATATTATCCGTACCAATAAAATTCCTTTCTTACAAAGCTGTCCGTCCAAACCTCTACTTTTTACTACTTTGGCCATTGTGACTATCGGCTGTTATCTACCATTCTCTTTCTTAGCCGGCTATTTAAAATTTGTACCATTACCACCACTGTATTGGATTATTTTATCGGCCATGATCATCATGTATTTTATCATTACCCAAACAGTAAAAGTCTGGTTCAATCGCCGCTATCACGCCGACTAATCTTCTTGATAACCAACTTTATAAAATTAATAAAAATCCCTTTGTTTCCATCCTAAAAATAGAACCAAAGGGATTTGCCTGTAAACCGACAGGCGACGGGCGGTTGACACAGCCATGAAGTTCGGTGGTCTGTGATCAGACAAGAATTGTCTCTCGCCTTTCCTCTGCCGCAAGTTCTGCCCACGCCCTGTCCTTATTTGCAGTGCAAGTTGGGCACCCAGACTCAAGATGATTGGCTTCCCATGTATCTTTGATAGTCTCGTACGCCCGCTCATGTTGATGATAATCGTGAACTTTGCGGATGTACGATAACATATCGTCATAGGATGGACACCCTACTCGACCAGGAAACAAACCGTTCGAACTCATAGACACCTCACATGGAACAAAAGTCCATAAAATATATACTAGCAGATATTATTAAAAAAACAAGCACATCGAGACACTCCCGACGAATTCAAATATTTGTTTACGAAAACAAAAAAACTTCACTGTTTAAGCAAAGTTTTTAATCTGAGCTGCTTGGTGAGTGAAGTCAGAACTAGTATCTGTATTGTATAATGTCAGTTTGAGTATAGACTATTTTGTTGTTATTAGAGATGTTTGATATATTATATAGTTAATTGACATTTTGTATGATGTTTGTTAGTTTAAACCGTGATGATGTTGATTTGTTGATACCAGAAAATTAATAAAAATTGTTTATTTTCTGGTGTTTGCGGAATTGACCGCGTTTACATTTAGGAGGACACCATGACACAACCGTCACAAGATATGAGCTGGCAAGGATGGATATCTCCCCGCCTCGGCTTCTAGAAGTATGTCGAGGTAGAGTGAAAATATTCACTCCATCTGCAATTGCAGATGTCCATCAGGCCGCCCGGCCAGTGGGAACGGAATACTGTTTGATCGCCCGAACTCACTTAAGATCAAAATAATTTTGGTTTTAAGCGACGGGCGATCTCTTAAATAAAATACACTAATTTCATTGGTCATTTCTACTCCACCAATTTTTTCTCCTTAAGAGTACAAAATATTAGAACTAAAAACTCTGCTATATTTAACAGAGTTTTGTGTGTCTTTTTACAGTGAGCGGGTGACGGGAGTCGAACCCGTGTCACCAGTTTGGAAAACTGGAATAATAGCCGTTATATGACACCCGCGTGTGAAAATATCTTACTCAATTATGAAAAAAAAGTCAACTCTCTCTCACATGTCATCCTGAATGAAATGAAGGATCCTTTGGGATGTTTATACACAGTTGACTACTTTTTAAAAAAATATTAAAATGAATTTTATGTAATTTTATCTAACAATTTTAATATGTTAAAAACAACTGTTCCTAATGACGAAGAAAACGAACCAACCGAAAGCGTCGAAGATCTAAGAGATAATGAATATGAGGAAACTCTGGATGAATACGGAGATGGCAACGAAGAACCTGCTTGGAAAGACACCAAGGAGTCTGACGAGGATGAAAGTAAAGATGGTGATGACAACACCGACTCAGACGAAGAATAGAAACAAAAAACCCACGAGAAAATCGTGGGTTTATTTTTTGTTTTAAGCGCGAGCACTATAATCTCCGGTTTCGGTATTAATCACAACTTCTTCACCTTCTTTGATAAATATTGGCGCTTGGACAGTTAAACCATTGTCTAGTTTTATTTCCTTAGTCACATTGCCAGAGGCACTATCACCTTTAACCGCTGGTGGCGCTTCCACCACTTTGTATTGAATCTTTTTTGGCAACTGGATACTCACAGGACGCTCTTCATACAGCCCCACTACCACAGCCAGACCTTCTTTTAGATATTTAGTATCATCACCAATCAAATCACCGTCCATTTCAATCTGTTCATAACTACTCATATCCATAAAAGCATAGCTATCACCATTCTTGTAAAGAAACTGCATATTTTGAAATTGAACACTAACAATTTCAATGGTCTCACTAGTCTTATAGGTGATTTCGATCACTTTGCCGCTAGCCAAACTTTTCATACGCGTGCGTACAAAAGCGGAGCCCTTACCAGGGTTGATGTGTTGAAATTCTACCACCACATACAAATCATTTTGATGTTTGATTACTACTCCTTTACGAACTTCTGATGTTGAGGCCATATATTTAAAATTGTATAATTAATAAAGGGTTTTCTCCGCTCGTCGCGAAACTCGGTCGAAATGACAATGAGTAAAAAAAGCGAAAAGATAAACCACTGTGACAATTATCCGCCAATTTGATCCGCCGCACTTTGAAAAATCACTTCATTCAAATCCCGCGCACCAGTAAACAATAATACCATACGATCCACCCCCAAAGCAATACCCCCCGCCATCTCAATCCCCGATTCCAAAGCCGAGATAAAATCCTCGTCCAACGGATAAATTTCTTTTCCCAAATCACCACGCAACATTTTATCTTTTTCCAAATTGATTCTTTGTGCTTTGGCATCGGTCAATTCACCAAAACCATTGGCCAATTCGAGTCCACCAGCATACAACTCGGCTCTTTGCGCATATCGCGAATCGTTTAGACACAATTTTGACAAAGAACACATTTGGCTAGGATAATCATAAACAAAAACCGGCTTATCAATTCCCAAATTATTTTCAATTTTATTTAAAAACAATTTAAAAAATAAATCTTCATAGGCGTCTTTTTCGTCAACTGCCAAACCGTGTTCTTGCACCAATTTTTTCATTGATTCAACATTCAAATAATCATCCAAATTGGCCGATAAATATTTTTGCCACAATTCTTTGACGCTACTGCGTTCCCAAGGTTCGCGAAAATTAATTTTGTGTCCGCGATATTCCAAATTTTCTATTTTTAATCTATCACCAATATATTTAAATAGCGCTTCGGTGTCATCCATAA
>JAVHSM010000036.1:0-13805 GCA_036172155.1 Candidatus Magasanikiibacteriota bacterium | reverse complement strand
TGACGCGTTTGAGTGTTAGTCGGTTGCGCGGTGCCGGAGTGGATGTACTGTATTACAATTCACTAATGCCGGGACGGTCTTTTAGTCGTTGGGTACGGACACTTTGGCAACGAAATCATCGCAAACTTTTGGTAATAGATAAAGAAACGGTGTTTATTGGCGGAGTAAATGTGGCGGCCGTATATTCACAATGGGATGATTTGCATTTACGTATTACCGGTTGTCCGGTTGCTCCTCTGTTGCGAGGTTTCGCCAAATCGTATATTAGGTGTGGTGGAAAAAAGAAAAAAGTCCAACATTTATTTAAAAATGATATCAAATCAAATTTACAAGAATTAAAAAATCGTTATAATTTTATTTTGCATTCGCCGGTAAATTTTGGACAATCGCGTGCCAAGAAATTCTATTTGGATAGTTTGGCGATGGCCAAAGAAAGTTTCAATTTACTTACTCCATATTTTGTGCCGGATAAAAATTTCTTTAAATTGATGAACGAGGCCAAAGAACGCGGAGTAAAAATAAACCTTTTTTTTCCGATTCGGCCGGATTATAAAATATTAAACTTGGTGGCGGATTTTTATTATCGTTTGGCGCGCCGTGCCGGTGCTTCTGTTTTTTTATCTCCCAAGATGAATCATGGCAAGGCTATGTCCACGGACGCTCGCTTGGGATTTGTGGGAAGTTTCAATTTTACACGCCGGAGTTTTTATTTTGATGAAGAAGCCGGTTTTTCGTTTGATGACCGGTCGATGGTGCGTGATTTGGATTTGATTTTTGATGATTTACGCGCCAATGCGCTGGAGATGAATGCGGACAGCCTTCCTTGTTTGAAAAGCAAAGCAAAAAATTGGTTGGGTAAAAAATTAGGAGAATGGATATGAGTAATACTGCCCCTTTGGCGGATCGCATGCGACCGCGTAGTTTTGATGAATTTTTTGGTCAGTCGGAAATTGTCGGTAAAGACAAGTTGTTGCGGCGTTTGATCGAAAGCGATCAGCTTTCGTCATTAATTTTTTGGGGACCACCGGGGGTTGGCAAAACTACTTTGGCTCAAATTATAGCCAATCAAACCAAAGCCCGTTTTGTTTCTATTTCAGCTGTGATGGGTGGAAAAGATGAACTACGCAAAGCAGTCGAGGACGCGCAATATCATATGCGTCTGGAAAACAAAAACACGGTTTTATTTGTTGATGAAATTCATCGTTGGAATAAAGCACAGCAAGACGCGCTTTTGCCGTATGTCGAAAAAGGCACTTTGATTCTCATCGGTGCGACTACTGAAAATCCATCTTTTGAGATTGTTGGAGCGTTGTTGTCGCGTTCGCGTGTTTTTATTTTAAAACATTTGGATAAAGATGATCTGATAAAAATTATTGAGCAGGCGTTGAAAGATAAAGAACGCGGTTTTGGAAAATTAAAAATTAAAATTGACAAAAAAGACATTGAATTGTTGGCACAACTGGCGGCCGGCGACGCGCGCACGGTTTTGAATAGTTTGGATTTGGCGATTAGATCTCACTGTCATTCCGACCAACTGCAAGGAGTGGAGGAATCTCTTTCACAACCAATAAAAATATCCAGAGAAGACATCAAAGAATCTTTGCAAAAAACCCATCTCATTTTTGATAAAAAAGGCGAGGAATTTTATAATCTAATTTCGGCTTTGCACAAATCAATGCGTGGTAATGACGCCAACGCCGCTATCTATTGGTTGGCACGCATGCTCGAAGGGGGCGCTGATCCACTTTATATCGCACGCAGAGTCTTGCGTTTTGCCAGTGAAGATATCGGTATGGCCAATAGTGAAGCAATGATTCAGGCCAACGCCGCTTATGATGCCTGTCATAAAATTGGTTTTCCGGAATGTAGTGTCCATCTGGCACAGGCGGTAGTGTATTGCGCCAAGTCAGCCAAATCCAATTTGCTTTATACCGCTTATGGTTTGGCCGCCACCGACGCCAAAGAAACCTCTCATCTGGGAGTGCCGATACATCTACGCAACGCGCCAACAAAATTTATGAAAGAAATTGGCTATGGCAAAGATTATAAATACAATCCTGATTTTGAGCAACCGGTGGAGCAAGATTATCTGCCAAAAGAGTTAAAAGGAAAAAATTATTTTAAAAAGTGACATGTAGCGTCATCCTAAGCAAAGCGCTGTCGCCAAATAACAAAAATCGTTCAATTGTCATTCTGAATGAAACGAAGAATCCCTTGGTTTATATACATATATGCAAAAATTTTTATTACACACCTGTTGTGCGCCATGTAGTATCGCGATTGTTGAAGAATTGAAAGACAAATTTGATTTGACGGTGTTTTTTTATAATCCCAATATTTTCCCGGAAGCGGAATATACAAAACGCAAAAATGAGGTAATAAAAGTTTGCGAAAATTGGAAAGTAAAAATGGTAGATAAAGATTATGAACACGAAAATTGGCGTGTGGCAGTAAAAGGAATGGAAGCTGAGCCGGAAATGGGCAACCGGTGTCATGTATGTTTTAGATTTCGTCTGGCAGAATCCGCTCGCTATGCTTCGGAAAATAATTTTGATATTTTTGGCACTAGTCTTACCAGCGGTAGAAATAAAAAAGCGCAAATCATCAATCCGATCGCGCTATCTTTGGCTGAGCAATTTAATATTAAATTTTACGACGAAGATTGGAAAAAGGGTGGTCGTCAGGAACGCGGTCGATTGTTGGTAACTCGGCAGGGGATTTACAGGCAAAATTATTGTGGCTGTGAATTTTCTTCGACAGGTCGTGATCAACTTTCATCTATTGTATCGTAATTTTACGCTTATTTTCTTCAAGGTGTTCTATTGTAATAAGAGTTGTTCTTTTATTTTGTAATAAGTCACCAATTTTTTCCGGCCATTCAATAACACACAAAGTGTTTGGGTCGCCTAGATAATCTTCCACACCGATATCAACCAATTCCTGTTCATTTTTTAAACGATAAGTATCAATATGAACGACGCTGTTGATTTTTTTGGATTTAACCAGATAGACATTCATTAAAGAAAAAGTAGGACTGGTAATTTGCGAATTAACGCTTAGACCGGATAAAATCCCTTTGGTCAAAGTGGTTTTACCGGATCCTAATTCTCCTTTTAATAGAACTATATCGCCACCTCTAAATTGTTCTACTATATTTTTCCCTAAACCAAATGTTTCTTGGTCGCTCGTAGTAATAATTTCCATTTCCATATCATTTTACTCATTTAGTATGACATGTAGTGTATTATGAATTTGTTGGATAGTCAACACAGTTGCCTTTTTTTGAGTTTTTTTGTATAATATATTGTAGTTTTAAGGGGTCCTTCGTTTACTCTCAGGATGGCACGATGTGTCATTTTTAAAATAATTTATGTCTTTAACTATTGATGAGGTAAGGAAAATCGCCCAATTATCGCGGGTTGAGCTTACAGGACAGGAGGAAGTCAGACATGCTAGTACCATTTCCACTATTTTGGAATTTATAGATACTCTAAACGAAGTAGATACACAAGGTGTGGAACCGACCGCGCAGGTGACCGGTTTGGAGGATGTGACGCGTGAAGATAAAGTCCGTGAGTGTTTGTATAAAAAAGAATTGTTGGGGCAGATGCCGGCGGTGACTAGGAATTTGTTGAAAGTGCCGGCGGTGTTTAGCGATAGTGAGGAT
The DNA here is from genome assembly GCA_036172155.1 of Candidatus Magasanikiibacteriota bacterium. GTDB lineage: Bacteria > Patescibacteriota > Patescibacteriia > Magasanikbacterales > GWA2-37-8 > CAIOJG01. Next base: position 10,138 of record JAVHSM010000036.1, on the reverse strand, counting down.
GTTATTTAATTCTATGGCGACAAACGATTGAGTATATATATTTTGAAACACGTGTCGGTTTTGTTTCGACAAAATCGCGCTCTCACTCATTTCGGCTGTGAAGCCGAAATTCCGTGGCGGTTTCAAAATAGATAGATTCAACCGTTTATCTATTTTTCCAAAATTTATTTTTATGCAATTGAATGAACTTACAATTAAAGAGGCTCAGGATGGGTTGAGAAGTAAAAAATTAACTTCGGTAGAATTGACTTTGGCTTGTCTGAAAAGAATCGAAGAAAGAAATAAAGAAATTAATGCTTTTATTACAGTGGCCGATGAATCGGCACTGGCCGAAGCGGTGGCGGCCGATGCGATGATCGCCACTGGGAAAATTTCACCATTGACTGGTATTCCTTTTGCGGTTAAAGATGCGATTTGTACGGCTGGTGTGCGTTCGACTGGTGCCGGTAAAATTTTGGATAATTATATTCCGCCGTATGACGCGACGGTGATCAAAAAGATTCGCGAACAAGGTGGCGTTTTGCTTGGCAAAAATAATTGTGATGCTTTTGGACATGGCGCCAGTAATGAAAATAGTATGTATGGAGTGGTGAAAAATCCACTTGATCAAACCAAAGTTCCGGGTGGTTCTTCGGGCGGATCAGCCGCAGCCGTGGCGGACAATATGTGTATTTATGCGATTGCCGAAGATACTGGTGGATCGATTCGTCAACCGGCGAGTTTTTGTGGGGTAGTCGGATTGCGTCCTAGTTATGGTCGAAATTCTCGTTTTGGGGTGATGCCGATGGCTTCTTCTTTTGATACGGTTGGACCAATTACCAAGACTGTCGAAGATGTAGCCATCATAATGAAAGAGATTGCCGGTCGAGATGAATTGGACGCTACAACTGTGCCAGAATTAGTGACAGATTACGAGCAAGAATTAAAAAAAGATTTACAAGGTTTGCGTGTGGGTGTTCCAAAAGAATATTTTGAAGTGGAAGGATTGGACAAAGAAGTGCGCAAAATTGTCGAAGATCAAATAAAAAATTTAGAAAAACAAGGAGCAAAAATTATTGAAGTAAGTTTGCCTCTGACAAAATATGCGATTGCCGCTTATTATGTGTTGGTACCAAGTGAGGTCAGCTCGAATTTTGGACGCTTGGATAGTGTGCGCTATGGCGTGCGTGCCGATGCCAAAAATTTATTTGATGTATATGCCAAAAGCAGAGAGCAGGGTTTCCCAGAGGAAGTGAAACGCCGAATTTTGATTGGTACCTATGCGTTATCGGCCGGTTATTATGATGCTTATTATAAAAAAGCTCAGCAGGTGCGTACTTTGATTCGTTTAGATTTTGATCGCGTATTTGGCGACGTTGATGTTTTGATTACTCCCACATCTCCTTTTCCGGCATTTGATTTGGGTGCGAAAGCGTCCGATCCGATGCAATTGTATCTGGCGGATATTTTAGTTAGTCCGGCTTGTAGCGCCGGTATTCCAGCTATTTCAGTGCCAGCGGGAATGACCAAAGCAGGGCTACCAGTTGGTATACAAATTATGGCACAGCGTTTGAGTGAAGGTATGGTTCTGCGTGTCGCCGATAAAATAAAAAAATAATTTTATAGTGAAAATAAATTTTTATGCCAAAAAAAACGTCAGAAATAAATCCATCACAAATTTCTGAAGCCGCGAATGTACCTTCCGATAGGACATTGCCTCCCCAAAATTTTACCACTACTGGTGAAGCGGTAAATTTTCGTGATAGTTGGAGAATTTTTCGAATTATTAGTGAATTTATTGATGGCTATCAATTTTTGAGCACATTGAAAAAAGAAGTGACTATTTTGGGCTCCGCGCGTTTGCCAAAAAACGGACATTATTATCGAGTGGCCGAAGATCTGGGTTATTTGCTTGGAAGAAATGGTTTTACTACTATTACCGGCGGTGGTCCGGGTATTATGGAGGCGGCCAACAAGGGCGCTTATGAAGCTGGTGGTAAGACAGTGGGTATCAACATTCAGTTGCCATTTGAACAGCGTATCAATCCGTATGTCACCGAATCAGCTGCTTTTTATTACTTTTTTACTCGTAAAGTAATGCTAACTTCACCGGCCGATGCTTTTGTTTTTTTCCCTGGCGGGTTTGGTACAATGGATGAATTTTTTGAAGTAGTGGATTTCATGGAGCTTGGGTTTATGCAAAAAGTGCCGATAGTTTTGGTGGGAAAAGAATTCTGGGAACCACTATTAAAATTTTTACAAAATAATTCCAGCGCGTTGGCGCATTCATTTTCACCAGAAATTATCAACGAGTGGCATTTAGTGGATACAGCTGAAGACGCATTTGGTTTTATAAAAAATGTTCAAGATTTGTCAAATGAATGTAGTGTGTCAAACGAAGATATATATTGTCAGGGCGGACCGGATTGGAGAGTTTTTAGAATTATGGCGGAGTTGGTGGATGGTTTTGAATTTTTGACAAAATTACAAAATGATGTGACGGTGTTTGGTACAAAAAGTATTTTGCCTGGTTCGTCATATTATTCCGCGGCTTATGAAGTGGGAAAATTATTGGCGGAAAATGGTTTTACTACTATTACCGGTGGTGGTCCAGGTATTATGGAAGCCGCTAACAAGGGCGCGTTTGAAGCAGGTGGAGAAAGTGTCGGTATCAATATGCGTTGGTCAAAAGGTGAACGCGTGAATAATTTTATTACCAAATCGGCCGGTTTCTTTTTTCCATTTGTGCGTAAATTGATTATTACCTCACCATCCAAGGCGTTTGTGTTTTTTCCGGGTGGATTTGGAACACTGCATCAGTTGTTTGAATTGTTGACTCTACAAGAAACCAAAAAGAGTCCGGTAGTGCCGATTATTTTGGTGGGTAGTGATTTTTGGAAACCGTTGATTGCGTACTTCCATATTTTATTTCACGATTTCAAAACTATTGGTTTGACCGATCAGGATTTGGTGAAAGTAGTAGATCGTCCTGAGGATGTATTAAAATATATTAAATAAAATGATTCCATATTTTCAAGCTAATGCGTTTGCAATTGGACCACTCACTATTCAAGTGTGGGGTTTGTTTGTGTCACTGGGGATTTTGGCCGGTTTGATGTTGGCCTACAAACTTTCTCATCGTTATTTTTTGGCGGAGCAAGTGATTTTGGATTTGGGAGTGTGGAGTATCGTGGGTGGATTGATTATGGCCAGAGTGTTTCATGTGTTGTTTTATGAGCCGGATTATTTTTTGTTGCATCCGTCGGAAGTGGTATATTTTTGGCAGGGCGGAATGTCGTCACTGGGCGGGTTTGTCGGGGCGGTATTTGCAGTTTATATTTTTGCCAAAATAAAACATTTTAATTTGAAAGAATTGTGGCAATATTTTGATGTGATGATGTTGAGTTTGTGGCTAGGCTGGGCGATTGGGCGCATCGGGTGTTTTATGATTCATGATCATCCGGGTAAATTAACCAATTCTTTTTTGGCAATAAATTTTCCCGCTGGCGCGCGCTATGATTTGGGGTTGATGGATTCTCTGTTGGCTTGGTTTATATTTATTGTGTTTACGCTATTGTTTAAAAAATTAATAAAAATACGCTGGGGATTGGTGTCGGTGTTGTCTTTTATGGTGTATGCGTTTGTGCGTTTTTGGTTGGATTTTTTGCGCGCTACCGATGTGACACAAGCCGACGCGCGCTACGCTATGTTGACACCGGCGCAGTGGGGAATGATAGTAATATTTGTCGGATTGACTTCTTGGTTGGTTTTTGATAGAATCAAACCCGATTGTCATTCCGAGCGAAGCGAAGCGTAGCCGAGTAATCTTCACCGTCGGAACATTGGAAGGGTCGCATAGTGGCCGAGTGCGCCGCCTTGGAAAGGCGGTATACCGCAAGGTATCGAGGGTTCAAATCCCTCTCCTTCCGCCAATAAAAATAACCCAAAAATTTGGGTTATTTTTATTATTGAAATTTGTTATAAAAAATAGTATAATAAATATCTTACATCAAACTACTTTTAAATAAAATTATTATTTATTTATATGAGAAAATTTTTGCAAATATTTTTTATGGTTCTCGGAATAATTTTCTTTATTATAATTATTATTGCCGTTTATCTTTATGTGGCTGATCCTTATGGGATAAAACCTTTTATAAAAAGTTTAACAGCACAATCAACTTCGACGAAAAATGGGGCGGGTAGTGTTACTACCAGTAAAAATGCTCTCCTATCTCCATCTCAAGTGCAAGCGCTCAAACAGATCGGTGTTGACCCGGCTACTTTGCCATCGAAAATTACACCAGCTATGGAAGCGTGTTTTTATGCCAAATTGGGAGATAAACGGGTGAATGAAATCAAAAATGGTTCGACGCCAACCGCTGCAGATTTTTTTGCAGCTCGTACCTGTATTTAATTTTTAAATGAAACACCGCGGGTGTAAGCTTGTGATGTTTCATTATAATAAATAAATATGAACACATACAATTGGTACTCACAACTTATCAAACCATCATGGTCGCCACCCGCGTGGGTGTTTGGGCCGGTGTGGACATTTTTATATATATTGATCGCGTTTTCTTTTGGCAATGTATTTTTGATGGCGTGGAAAAAAGAAATAACGCTTTTGATGGTTTTGCCTTTTGTTCTCAATCTGATTTTTAATTTTTATTTTACACCTTTGCAATTTGGTTTAAAAAATAATCTGTTGTCGGCAATCGATATTCTACTTGTGTTGGTTACGCTTATTTGGGCGATGGTGGTCATATATCCATACGCGCGTTGGATTGCTTATATTCAGATTCCGTATTTGCTATGGGTTTTGTTTGCGACTGCTTTGCAGTTATCTATTACTTATTTGAATAAATAATTATTAAAAGTTGTTGAGTCTGCGAAAATAGCCAAAGGGTGGGGATAAATTGTCACCCCCCCCCATTAAATTTATCCCTGCGGAAACATTAAAAATTTTTTTACACTATACAAAAAACAACACTCCGACCCTTTAGAGGTCGGAGGAGTGAATACGATTCTGGTATCGTTCAGGTTACGGCAACCTTACGGTTACAAATGCATAGTACCATAAAAATAGTGTGTTTGTCAATTTTATCCACAGGAGTATTTATCCACATTTGTCCAAAACAAAAAATTATGTTATCGTTGAATAAATAAATTTTATTCTTAAGGAGGGGAATATGAAAATACACAATAGGGGGATTTTTTTTGGTAGCGTTTTTGGCGCTGCTTTTTTTGTTGGAATTTTTAGCATGCTAATTTTTCCGGAAACGGCGAGCGCGGCCACTATCGCGCAGGGGACGATAAGCCAAAATACCGTTTGGACGGCGGCGGCGAGTCCATATATTGTGAGTGTTTTGACGGTGAATAGCGGAGTGACGCTGACGATAGATCCAGGGGTGATTGTGAAAATTGGCGACGGTGCCCTGCTAAATATTTTTGGGACATTGCAAATAAACGGCACAACGGAAAACAAAGTATATTTTACTTCTTATCGCGATGATTTTCTTGGTGGCGATACCAATGGCGACGGATTTTTGTCTATGCCGGCGGCACGCGATTGGCAAGGAGTGCAGTTCAACGCCGGATCGGTAGGTAATATTAATGGCACGGTGATTCAATTTGCCGGAAATGTTGTCGCGTATGGTAGTAGCGGAGCGGGTGTTTATAACCTTGGCGGGACAGTGAACATCAGCAATAGTTTATTACTCAGAAATTATAATTATGGTATTTATCAAAAATCAGGTAATCTCATTCTTTCTGATAGTGAAGTGGGATACCACAGCTATCATGGTGTGAATGTGAACGGTGGTAATGCTGTTGTTAATCACAATACGGTACATGATAACACCTCTTATGGTTTTTATTCCGGCATTCCTACTGCTTTGACATTAACCAATAATACATTTACAAATAATGCGAACGCAGCACTTATTTATCCAATCGCAAATTTTTTGCACAGTGGCAACACGGCCAGTGGCGGTACGATGAATGGTTTGGATATTTATGGTACGGTGACTGGCGATCAAATGTGGAGTGCGGATAGTATGCCGTATGTTGTTACTCAACTGATAATTAGCACTGGAAAAACAGTGACAATTAATCCAGGGACAGTCATAAAATTTGATGCTAACGGTACTATTAGTATTGTTGTTGACGGTAATTTAAAAGTGAACGGCGATGCTAATAACAAAGTTTATTTTACTTCCATAAAAGATGACAGTGTCGGTGGTGATACCAATGGTGATGGTAGTGCTTCGACTCCGGCAGCTGGTAATTGGCGTGATATTCGGTTTAGCGCCGGAGCTAGCGGAAATTTTTCTAATGCGGTTATACATTTTGCTGGCAATTTAATTCAATACAATAGCAGTGCGTCCGGTATATATAATCTTGGTGGAGCAGTGAGTTTGACGAATGTGGTTTTTGAAAATAATACTTGGTATGGTGTTTGGCAAAAAAGCGGGAGTCTGACGGTGACGAGTTCAGAATTTAGCAGTGGAGAAAAAGGAATAAATGTGAATGGCGGCAGTGCGAATGTGCACGGTAGTAGTTTTCATAATATTAAATATTTTGCGATATATAATGATAGTACTGTAAATGTGGACGCGACCAATAATTGGTGGGGCGATGATTCTGGACCAACGATAGCCGGAAATCCGTCTGGACACGGACAAAGGATAAGTACCAAAGTGCTTTATGATCCATGGACGGGGAAAATCCCGCTCAATCAGGCGCCGACGCTGGGGTTGGCGACTGATTTTGTGAATGGAATTTCTGCCACGACGACTTTTTTACCGGCGCAACCGTCTTTTGGTGTTCAATATACGGATAGCAACAATGACGCGCCCGCGTATGTGAGAGTAGTGGTCAGCGGTACGCCATATGCGCTGGTGCGCGCGCCCGGGGAAGATGGAAATTTTGCCAATGGTGAAAAATATATTTGGTCGGCGCCGACGAGTACATTCGCGAAAGGAAATTTTGCGTATCATTTTGAAGCGAGCGACGGTCAGGCGACGGTGCGTTGGCCGGCGACGGGAGAATTGTCGTTTGCGATAAAAAATACACCGGTGATTTTGATTCCGGGGATAATGGGGACGGAGATGAAGAAGGGGGATGAGGTGGTGTGGATGAATCCATTGAACTTAATTATTAGTCTTGATGATAGTTTTATGGATCCGTTGCTGTTAAATTACAGTGGTAATATTATAGATACAAATGTTGTGTTTGGCGATACCTTGCGTAAACCTTTTCCAGGTTTTGATTATTTTAATGGTTTAATAAATGAACTTCAATTAAATGGTTATTTAGAAAATAATGATTTATTTGTTTTTCCTTATGATTGGCGTTTAGATAATAAAATAAATAGTCAGAAATTAAAAGATAAAATTGATTTAATATTAACACAAGTAGGAAATGATAAAGTTAATATTGTTGCTCACAGCATGGGTGGTCTGATAGTCAAACAATATATTGTGGATAATGGCTCTGCTAAGGCTGATAAATTAGTTTTTATTGCCACACCACAACTCGGCGCTCCAAAAGCTTTTAAAATGCTAATGGCTGGTGATAATTTTGATATACCACTCATTCTCAATCAATTGGAGACGAAAAAGCTTTCCCAAAATATGAGTTCGGCTTATCAACTGTTGCCAAGCCAAAAATATTTTGATGAGTTTGGTGGATATTTTTTGAATCAATCACAAACACCAGATAATTATTCCGATACAAAAAATTATTTACTGAGCAATCAAGTAAATGCCGGACTTTTGACAAATGCCGAACAATTTCACAGTGGTTCGCTTGATAATTTTAGCGCCCCTAATACGACAATATATAACATTGTGGGTTGTAATACTCCAACTATTGGAAGAATAATAAAAAGAAATAGTCACATTCTACCAGATGGTGTCTTGGCGGAGGATTATGATTTGGAAAATGTTACTGGTGATGGCACGGTGCCACTTACAAGCGCGTTAGCGGTCGCGGCGGACAATCGTTATTATGTGACAGATGCCGAGCACTCGAAAATGCCCAGTCAGGATGGTATTCGACAGTTGGTGGCACAAATAGTTTCCGGTGTTGATTCGCCATTATTATCCAGTAATGTGCGAACCGATATAACCAAATGTCATATTCGCAATGGTAAATTAATTTCAGTTCACAGTCCAGTTGATCTGCATGTGTATGATGCCGCCGGCAATCATGTGGGTATCACCGACAATGGCGTGATTGACGAAAATATCCCCGGTGCCACTTATGAAAATATCGCCAATAATAAATTTATTTTCTTGCCTGAGGATGAAGGTCAAATATATTCGGTGAAACTTGATGCCACCGCCACTGGCAGTTTCAGTTTCCGTGTGTCTGATGTATCCGATGACCAAGTACAAAAAACTGTTTATTACAACGATGTGGCTATCACTCCAGCGAGTGTTGGACAAATGGCTGTTTCGGATACAAGTTCAGACACGGCTATGCAGTTTGATGCCGCTGGAACCAATAATTTTGATTTACTGCCGGCTAGCTCCGTACTTGGCGCGACCGAATCGCAAGATTATGTCCAACCTAGTACTACTATTATTTTAGATGGGAAAAAAGGGAACGGTGATTGGTTCACTTCATCGGTGACAGTGGCACTGTCAGCATTAGATGACAATTCCGGTATATTGAATACGCAATACAGTTTTGACGATGGTGCAAATTGGCAAAATTACTCGGTGCCGTTTGTTGTGACACAGGAAGGGACAACAAATTTATCGGTACGCTCGATCGATAAAGCCGGAAATGTTGAACAAACACATTCTAGTAATATATATATTGATACTACTTCACCCGAAGCCACTATTGTGTTTGATCCGGTAAAAAAAGATGTTAGTATTAGTGGCGTGGACAATTTATCCGATGTGGTTTCACTTGATTCTGGTTCATCTTTTTCACTCACTGATGCCGCTGGCAATGTGACCACATTGGTATTCGCGCAAAAAGATCGTCGTCATTCACTGCGGGCAGAATTGACGGAAATATGGTATAATGGAGCGAAGCTCAAGAAAATGTCCAAAAATAGATTTTCTTTTGAATGGAGTTATGACAAACAAAACAATTTGAAAGAACTGGAACAAAATATAATGGTAAAAAAAGACTTTTCTTTGGCTAGTGAATACAACGCCAAACAAAATATTACAAAAATTCATGGTAAAGATGTGGATAGTGGTAAGATCAAACAAAAATTAAATGGTTTATTTTTACTTAAAATTAAAACAAATAAAGGTAATTTAAATTATAATTTTTAAAAGTTTATGAAAAATAAATTTACTTGGTTATTATTGCCGCTTATATTATTGATATTACCTGAAATAATTTTTTCTCCCATTTTGAATACTGTAATTAGTTTATTAAAACCGTCCAATCATCTTTGGCGGGATAATATACTTTTTAGCTCTAGTATTGTCTATTTAAATATTATTTTTATCATTCAATTTGTAGGATCAGTTTTTGCTAATATCTTCTTTTTTAAGAATAAATTACAAAATAGGTCGTTTATTATTTTAGGTATATTTTTGTCTATTATTAGTTTGTTAATTTTGCTTTTATTTATTTTTGTTAATATATTTAGTAGAATTAATTTTTGATGATATCTTAAATTATAATTTTTAATTTATGAATTTTGAATCAAAGATAATTAAAAGTAGAAAATTATTTTTTATTTTTGGAATTATAGTGCCGTGGATTCTTGTTTTATTGTACGGTTATTTTAGATTAGAAACATATAATAGTTTTTTTGAAAATAATGAAACAATGATAAAAATATTATTGTTGCTGGTTGTTATTTATAGTTGTTGTTGGGTTATATACAAAGAAATCAAAGAAAACCGTGTTAGAAAGTTAAAAAACTTTTTTTATATAATCATTTCTTGGCTAGCATTGTTTGTGACATTGGCATCCATGTGGTTTATTTTTATATTCCGTCATGGTGTTGGTTTTTAGAATGAGTATTCTTTTTTATTTATTAAAACAAAATAACCATTTTATGTGGTTATTTTTTTTAGCCGTGTTTGTTATTTTTGAATAGCTATTTGAATTGACTATAAAACGATAAAAGCCTATAATTAAAGGTATCTTTTGACCGCTATTTTATTATATCTATGCC
>JAVHSM010000035.1:0-41548 GCA_036172155.1 Candidatus Magasanikiibacteriota bacterium | reverse complement strand
ACCGGAAACTAAATCCAATCCATCATCCGCAATCATCTTATACAATTCAGGAATTTCATCGGGTGAATCCTGCAAATCGGCATCCATGGTAATCACCACATCGCCCTGAACCGCCTCAAAACCAACATTCAGTGCAGCCGATTTTCCGTAATTTCTACGGAACTTAATTCCACGAATGTTCGGATTTTTCGCTGAAAGTAATTCAATCACACTCCAGGATTTATCTCTGGAACCATCATCAATTAAGATAATTTCACCATTCTCGTCCTCCTTTTTTGTTGTTTTTTTTGTCATTTATAATTATCGGAAAAACTTTTTCCAAAAAAATTACTTCAACTTATTTAATTATAGCGTTAATCTGTCAATCCACGGTCATCCATATTTTTGTGGCGCGTCTGGCGATGTTTACGCCCTTATTTTTTTCTTTGACAGTCTGGCTGATTGAAAAAGCCAAAAGTAATTTTCGCTGGTTGTATCTATTACCACCGCTGTTCTGGCTGTGGTCGATATTGCACGGAAGTTGGATTTTGGGTTTTATTGTTTTAAATATCTATTTAGTTGGTGCACTAATAAGTATTTTATTACCGATAAAATACAAGACAAAAATGTTTCCGGATAAACTAGATGACATATCTTGTCATTCTGAACCCCCGCTTCGCGAGGATAAAATCCACGAAGAATCCCTTAATCCAACAAAAAGAGATCCTTCGCTAACACTCAGGATGACTATGATTATTATCATAATACAAATTATCGCCGCTTTGTTGATTGCCATCAATCCTTATGGTTGGAAAATCTGGACAGAAATTTGGGAATATTTCGGACAAAACTATTATAAAATGCACATCAGCGAATGGGTGCCTAGCTATGTTTTCCCCATATTTTGGAAAATTTTAATAATTCAAACAATCGCGTTGGTAATGGTTTTTTATAGTTTTTATAAGAAAAAAATAAATTTTACGCATACAATATTATTTTGCGCTTTCTACTATGCCGCTTTTATGTACAAGCGACAGGCGATTTTTGTAGGATTGTTGGCGGTGCCTATTTTTGAAAAAACCATTGCAATAATCGCGCAAGAATTTTCATTAAAAAAAATACCTACAGCTCTTGGCTGTCATCCTGAATGCAGTAAAGGATCCCTTTTACCTAAGTTCATCACCATTTTATTTTGTGCGACTTTAATATTGTTATCAGGTTACTATATCCACGCCGTTCATTTTACCAATGATGTTTGGAATGATGTTATTTTGGCCAAAAGAAATTCATTTCCTTATCAGGCAATCACTTTCCTCAAAAATACGACCAACCAACCAATAAAAATATTTAATGAATTCAGCTGGGGAGGTTATCTCAACTGGACACTACCCAATGCATTGGTATATTTTGACGGCCGCGGCACCGCCACTTGGATGTACGATAAAAACAAAACCATGCTGGAGCATTATTTTGAAATATTGGACAATCAAAACGGTCTAAAAGAAATAGAAAAAGACAACGCCGATTATATCTTCCTAAAAAAACCAAATTTTACAAGAATGGCGGAACCGGACACCATTAACAATTGGTTTTTTGATACCAACAAAATTTTAAAAGTTGAAACTACTCAATTGGAAAAAGACATAAACATTTCTACTGTCTGGAAAAAAGTTTATTCGGATAAGTTTGTTAATATCTGGCAAAACATCAATCGCGCGCCAAGGTAAGACCGAAAACTTTTTGCGCACCGGCGCGTTTTAATATTTTTGCGCATTCTTGCATAGTCGCACCACTGGTATAGACATCATCCACCAATATAATATTTTTACCGGGAGGATAAGTAGATTGCCACCCAAACGCGTTTTGCAAATTTTTTAAACGATCGGCGCGATTTAATTTGGCTTGCTGTTTGGTTGGTTTTTCACGAATCAAACTATTTTTTTCAAAACTTGTTAGCGGATATATTTCTTTTAATTTTGTATACAACAATTCGGCGATCAACTCCGCTTGATTAAAACCACGCCGGCGATAGCGCGACCGATGCAAAGACACGGGTATCACCATAAAAATACCGGCATTTATTTTTTGCACCTCAATAATCTTCAACAAATATTTATCAATAATTTCTTTCCAAACATCGACAATATCGTAAGCAAAATTATATTTGAACTGGCGAATTAATTGTCCAACAATGGCTTTTTCATTGTAATCAAAAAAAGCCGCGACACCGTTTAAGGCAGTCGCGGACTGGCACCTCTGACAAGGTGTACCGGAAGAATTTTTTAGATGACAAACCGGACAATAAAACACTCCGACATTTTCCAATGCGTCAATACATTTTTCACACCACCATTGTCCTTCTTTTTGGCACTGCAAACAAAATACCGGAAAAAGATAATTTTTTATATTTTCAATTATTCCCCTCCTTAAACTCATAAGTTTTGGCTATCAAACATCAAACCAATCAATTGTCATTCTGAATGAAATGAAGAATCCCTTATGTTCGCCACTAAGGGATTCTTCTCCGCCTTTGGCGGATCAGGATGACATCGGAATGACAAACAAATCACTACGCAATAAATTTTTATTTCACCCACTCAAATTTATCCACCAACCAATTTTCTCCGCTTTTAACGAGAGTGACTTTGCCACCCTGATCACGAGTTGAAACGATATTATTTTTTTCTTCACCAACTTTTGCTTGAAATTCCACAACAGCATTATTGTTACTCCATGCCACCAATTTTGTGCTGTAAATTTTGGTAATTGCCGAAGCAAACGGAACGGTGGACGGTGAGGTGTTAGCCACACCAATTTTCATACTTAATTCTTTCCAGTAGCCAACTGTCACCAACTCCTGCACATCACGCACATTTTGAAATTGACTTTCGGTAGAATAACTATTTAATCTTTCCACAAAAATTTTGGCCAATTGTTGCGCGGCATTCTGCTGTACTTCCACAGCTGTGGCCGGTATTACTTTCACATTACTTGGAATGGCTGTCAGCGGTGTCGGCGCTACCGACGCCGGAATACTACCCACATCACCACCCACCACTGTTGGCGGATTTTCCAAATAATTCGGCGCGACCGGCGGTCGAGATCTGATCCACAAAAAAATACTAATACTCAAAACAATCAAAATTATCAGGCTAACGATAATAAATATTCTGGCGCGCAATGAAATCATAAAAATATATTAAAAAATTATTGAGTTTGTTTTTCAAATTCTTTTTTGGCGCGTTCAATCTCCAACAACTGTTGTGGGTTGGTGGTCACCAGCTGATCTTCGGTATATGAGGCTACTACTTTTATGGCCGCATGTTTTAATCCGGCAAAAAATATTCCTTCACCTGGGCCGCTTTCCAACAATAAATATTTTTCACTATCCGTCAACATAAATATTTTTTGGACATTTTCCACGGCCGCCGATGACTGACGCAACAATAATTGCAGAGCCGAATTGGTCACGATCGCCTGCCCGTATTGCGAATGTAAAAAGTCGTTGACATCCTGAGTAATAGTCGTGACGCCCAAGAAATATTTGCGACAGCGTTTCACCAACGCAAAAATAAAACGAGCGGAATCTTCGTGTTGCATCAGCCACCAAGCTTCATCAATCACCAAAATTCTTTTTTTGCGCTCCGAACGCACCACATTCCAGATATAGTTAATAATGGCATATATAGCCAACGGCCGCAACTCATCTTCTAGGTCGCGCACACTATACACTACTAGCTGATTTTTTATCTCCACATTGGTTGGCGAATTGAACAACCCGCTGAATGTACCCTCGGTATATTTTTTTAATTTTAGCACCAGCTGACCGGCACCTTCCATCCCTTCGAGTACCTCTTGCAAATCCTGCATTATCGGCGGCTGAGCCGTAGTCAAATCCGCATCCGGCGTAATATCTTTTTTGGCATAAGTTTCAATCAATGCCCTGTCGATAATCGAATCTTCCTCCGTGGAAATTCCGCCTAGCATTATACGCAACAACCCCTTCACGGTAATCACCGCACTGCGAATAATATCATCAACAGCCATTTCTTGGCCGGTCGGACGCGGTAAATCAAACGGGTTTACCTTACTTTCCGATGATAGCGAAATATTGATATAGGTACCGCCCACCGCGTCGGACAGATGTTTGTATTCCATTTCCGGATCAATCACGATCACATCAATACCCATCATCATCGAACGCAAAATTTCCAATTTGATCGCGTAACTTTTACCGGCACCGGATGTCGCAAATACTACCATGTTGGCATTTTGCATCGAAAAACGATCGAACAAAATCAAACTGTTGTTGTGGCGATTGATGCCATACAAAATACCGTTGTCCGAAGTAAGCTCGGCGGAAATAAAAGGAAAAGACGCGGCAATCGGCGAAGAGTTCATATTGTACGCGATCATCAACTCATCATTACACAGCGGTAAAGTAGAATTAAAACCTTGCTCGGCCTGATAAAGAACTTTACGACTCAAAATCAATTTACTACCAAAAATACTTTCAATATCTTCCGATAGCTGATCCAGTTTTTCTTTACTCTTGGTATAAACCGTGACATAAAAAGCAAATTGAAAAAAATGTTCTGTACCTTGAGTAAGATTGTCACGCAATTCCTCCACATCACGCAAAGCCGTCTCGCGCACCGGATCACGCGGCGCGCCTTTTTCGGCATCGGCGTTGATCTGGGCTTCAAGCGCGCCCACTTTATTTTTTAATTGTTTCAAAATAATCGCCGCCTTAATCGGATAAAAAAACATGGCGATATCCATATTGACCGACAGATTTATAATCGGCGAACTCCAGCCAATCGAAATATAACGCGGATAACTCATGATAAAAATCGTGCGACAAAAAGTCGTACCCAACTGAATAAAATTGGATTCAATATTCAACGCTGACGGCGCGATAATATCTTTGAGCGATACTACCCCTTCGCGATAGACCCGCTCTTCTTCGAGGCTGATTATTTCTTGCGCGGAAGTCTTTTCTAACTCACTCTTTTCTTTTTCCAAAAGAGAAGCACTTACCGCTTTACCTTGGCCAAATAGTGGTTTGAAAGCCATAAATTATTGTTCTAATTGCATATCGTTAAGCGGCGACAAACGCTCTGTCAAAGCAATGTCCGGATTGTAGGTAGAATACAACACTTCGACTAGTGATTGCGTGTCTAGGCGCACTACCTCCAAACCAATACTGCGCAAACCGGATTCGACTTGGCGCAAACGCTGTTCCAAATCGAATTTTCGCTGAGCAAATCGTTCACCTTTCAATTTCACTGTTACTATCGGATTGAAAGCTTCGGTCGCGCGCGACCAAAAACTTTTTTGTTTGTTGGAAAGCGGATCATACGGCACTACCACATAAAAATTTTTGCTCATAATTTCTCCCATCTCCACTAATTCGGTAATAAACGATCGGTAATCAGCGATTTGCGCTCGTAACAATTCATTGGTCTGTTCACGCTCGCGTTTTTGTAAATCTTGCAGATAGGGTTTGATATACAGCTCACGCGATTGAATCACCACTTGTAAAGGATGGTCAATAGCGTTGAGAAAACTGACATACGAAGAAATAATAGCATTTTGTTCGTCTTCATTTTTTAACGAAAAATTGATACTGGACACCATCAGGATAGCCCGCATCGTACCGTCTTTCATCACCAGTGTGTCTTGCTTGATTTCCGCCACACCCAAAAATCGCTGAGCAACAGGAATGGCGGATTTTTTGGCGGCGGCTTGTTTGTTTTTCATACTTTATATGTCATTCCCGTGCAAACGGGAATCTATTATTTACCGTCATCCTGAGTGAAACGAAGGATCCCTCTAACCAAACTTTAAGAGATTCTTCGTTTCACTCAGAATGACAATAAATGGTATTACACCTCTGGTTTATAATAACCACCGGTATTTACCGCTAATGATAGATCACGAATACGATTATAAGACAAACGCGGCACCTCGGCTACTTTTTCAATCAACACTACTTTCTCACCTTTGCGCAGTTCCTCCAATTCGGCTTTATCTTCACTCTTATACCAGATCCGACGACTGGGACGACGCAATGTCTGGATCAAATTCAACAAGAAATAATGAAATGATTGACCATTAATTTTCACAAAGGCCAATACCAGAGCCGACCCACCGATTATCGCTAATAGAAAAATAAATAAAGTAGTATCAACCAATTTGTAAGCGATAAACAACACCAAGCCGGCCACCAGCAAAATAATAAATTGGCGGGCCGTCACCGGTCCGAAAATTTTGTCTTCCACATCGATAAATTGCGGTACTACAAATTGATCCATATTAAATTTCTAATTCTTTTTCCATTTTTATTACCGCCTCAATTTCCGCCAAAGAAATTTTTTCTTTTTCTCCCACCACCGAAACCAAACGGCGCTTTTGCACCAATGCGGAATCTACCGCCTCCATATAACTTTGATATAGTCCACTGTTGCGCCAAGCGCTCCACGAATCAATAAACAATAAAAACGATTCTTCTTTCAGATTGACAAATTTTTGTTTCAAACGGCTAACCGCTTCACTGGCCTGAAATGACAAACGACGCAGATCAATCAAAGAAAAATATTGTATTTCATCGAGCGGACCAAGCGCGGCCGGTTTGGCTTTCATATCGTGCATTTGTATTTTTTGAGATGATACCGAAGTCGGCATTCGAGCCGGAGCAGGCATCGCACTGACTGGCACCGGTTTAGACGGTAACAGATCGGCGATAGTCGGAGCCGACATTGAAGAACCTTGGCCAATAATTTTATCTACCACCGCTTCTTTATTGCTTACTTCCTGACTTATTTTTTGCATCGGTACAACCGGCGCCGGTGATAATTCAATTTTTGCCGGCAAATCAAATTGGTCTTTGTCTTTTATTTTTATTTCCATCGCCATTGGTTTGGCTTTGATCACTACTTCCTGTGCCTGAGTCTCGGTCAATCCCAATCCCCCATCCTTTATGGAACGCAAACATAGATCTTTGGTGTCCGCTTCACTGCGAATATCTTTCAGGCGCAACTGAATAGCACTGCGCAAACGATTGGAAAATTGCGCCGGCACTTTGAATGACAAACCAAAAATAATTTTATCCGCCTGATCCAAACGAGTCGGTACAGTGGTGGTTTGCGCGTGCGGACTTTCCGGAACTTCTTCGTGTAACAACGGTTTTTCACTGTCATTCCGACCGGAACGCAGTGTAGTGGAGGAATCTCTTAATTTATCAAGGGATTCCTCGACCTTACTCGGAATGACAATTTCCAACGGCTTTGGCATCACCAGCGTTGGCATTATTATTTTTTTTTCATGCGGACCAACTACTAAACCATGTGGTTTCTCGATGTCATTGCGAGGAGCCTGCGATACAGTAGGCGACGAAGCAATTCCAAGGGATTCCTCGGCACGGCTCGGAATGACAGGTGCAATCACAGGTACAACCGGTACTGTCTGCGCCCCAGCCTGACGCGCTTTTAGTTCAGCCAAAGTAATCCGTTCGGTCGTACCATCGGATTTTTTTACCAAAATTGTCGGTTGTGCGACTTGATCGTCCATATTATTTGCGCAAATATGTTCCGTTTCTTAAATTATAATACAATTGCAATAAATTGCGAAGCCATTCGCTGAATTTTTTTTCAGCCACCTGTCCTTTATAAAAATCTTCAATAAATTTTTCTTGGGTCAAAGTCTTGATATCACCGCTAAAAATTTTTCCGATATATTCCGGCAATATTTCCATCAATTTACGCGATTCCTCGGTTACTGTATTGGTCGGAATACGCTCGTTGCTATTTTCAATCGTTTTGAGAAAAAAGGAATTAGCTTTTTCGTTATCAAAACCTTCTACATCCGCAGTCAAAATCTCTTTGAGCCAATATTCCACCGGCACACCAGCCACAATCGCCGAAAAAAGATAATTTTTCAAAATAATTTCTTGTTGCTGTGTTCCAAACAAAACAAAATTTTTCCAAATTATATGCAACATCAGGTTAAATTCCAAAGCTTCTTCCCAAAAATAAAGAGTTGGTTCCTCGACGGTGGTATCAAGCGGTTCAAAAGTACTAAAAACAGCCGCCGCTCTATCATCTGGGCCTTCTGAATCGAGTATAATTCTCAATGTATATAAAAAAGTAACATTATTATAAATATCTTTATTGCCATCCACCAAAATTTTGATCATTTCGCTTAGATTGTATGGTTTAAAATCAGGTTTGGGCATATTTTGTGTCGCCGCCCCCGCCAAAGACAAATGTACCACCAACCGATCGCATAATATTTTATCCGTTGGATTTTTGATAAATTCTTTTATGAGTAATGGAGACAAAAAACTAGCAGAAGCGATATCGGCGGCATCAAAGACATTGCTAGCTTCATAAAATGTTCCATTCAAAAATAGCGGACTGGCAAAATTAAACATCTTATCAATGATTGCATCGTTGCTTTGCAACAACAGATCTTCATTTTCAATCAAAAGATTGAGAGATTTTTTCACCTCATCCCAATTTTCCAAACGGTAAAAATATAAATTGTTTTGTACCGACTCGTTATCAGTCGCTTCAGTTGAAGCCGGCACGATAATTTCTTCTGGCATATTATTTTAGATAATCTTCATTCCAATGAAATTTGTTGTCGGATTCGTGAAACTCAATCAGTTCGTTGTTGTCTAATAAAATTCCATTCTCATGCAAAGCGGCAGTTAACACTAACAAATCATCGGCTACACTTTGATCTTTAAGATCGGCCAACTCTCTTAATTTTGTGATGAATCTTGTCAACGGAACATTGATTTCATTCTGTTGTTGATAATATTGTATAATCTCATCAAATCCAATCTGGCCAAGAGCGAAAAAAGTGCATAATCTGATCAATTCGTTCTCCGCAATTTCTTTTTCATTCAATTGACCGCCGGTATTATTGTCGATCAAATTGGCTTGCGCTAAATGAAAATATGTAGAAAAAAATGATTTTAACCAATTCACATACAAATTTTTATCTTTCGCATCAATATAATATTCTTCCAAAAATTTCGTAACATTTGTTTCACTTTCCGGTTCCGATAAATTTTGACCAATATATTTATTTAATAAATCGGCTAGGCCGGCCTGAGTTTCCAAATTTTTGCCGGTCAATATATGTTCTTGATTTTTTACAAACGCATTCAGCAAAATTAAATTTTTATCAACATAAGATAAAATATTTCTCGTTTCGGATAAGGCTGATTCGACCACTTTGACAATAGGTACACCCAATACCAACGAATGGTAAAAATAATTCTTCACAACAAAATATTGCTTAAATTCAGACAGGTGAGAAAATTCTTTGACAACAATGGCAAGCACCAAAAATAATGTAACCGCTTCCTCCCAAGTATATAACTTTTGTTGAATATTTTCTTCCATTGTTAAAAACTTTGGCAGTTCAAAACGGGCAGCCTGGCGAATTTCATCATCATTCAATAAATATACCAACGTATTTAGTATTCTAAATTTATTTTCGACACTAGTGGTATTGGTCATGGCCGTAAACAATTCCTCTGAGCTATAAATGACTCCTGATTTTTTGAATAAATTCAAAATGGTACAAACATACTCCAACTGCAAACTTAATTGAGTATTAACGACATCCAATTCACTCAACTGACTAATGTTTTGGGCACTACTATCCAACCCTTGCATTTTGGTTTGCAAAGACAACAGCAGATCATTGTCAATAAATAAAATTATATTTTCTTGGAATTTTTTTTGTTCTTCGGCTAGTTCGTCGCCGGACAAAAAATCTAGCTCGTCAGCCAAAGACAAAATGCCGCGCCAAATAGAAAATTTATCATCACTACTGTTATAACCAAATTTCAAAGTTAAATCCTTCAATGACAAAATAGATTGTCTAAACATCGTGATATTTTGCAAACGATAGTCGGTGATAGATTGTAACGCCTTAAACAACATAACTATATTTTAATAAATCTAACCTGGAATAACTCCTAGAGCTATTGCTTCTTCTGCGGCTTTATTATCCGCGCTTTTGTTCTCTTTTTTATTTCTGTCATTGGCAGTTCTATAAACAGAATTCATAATTTGTGTTAATTTTTTTACTACACGCGCTTGCTGATTTTTATATTTTGATTTAGCCAAATATTTTGGATCATTATTAATTCTTTCTAATAACTTTCCAGCCAATTCTTTCACGGTTTTAACCTGTAAACCGGCAATATCTAAATTAATTATACCCTGTTGAGCTTCCGCTTCAGAAGTGTGCTGATAGAGTTTACAACCAACCATGGAATAACCTATTTCACCAGCCATTAATTCTGCCAAAACACCACGCGTTAACATATGTTGCTGAACTTGTTCCTGAGTAGTATCACCATCTTCCGCAAATTTTTCCAAAGCTGCAGATCCTCCCACTACCGCATATCGTCCGCCGTCTTTTCCAGTTATAACCTGTGCGTCTTCATTTTTATGTATATAGTGGCCAGCTTTTAAGGAACGCTCAGGCATACTGTTGAGTTGGATATCTTTGGTAACACCGCCGGTACTGAGAGAAATAGCGCCTTCATTAAAATCATCGATAATTCCCTGTTTTTGGGCCAAAGTACCATTACTATGATACTGATCGGTACCAACCAATTGTTGACGCTTTTGTTTCACACGCTCCGCGCGCATACCAGCTTGTCCCTCGGCGAAAGTTGTAAAACGATAAACACCTCTGCCGGAATCATAATCCTGATTATAACCCAATTCTTCATGTCCAGTGGCAACGGCATTTTTCCTATTGGATTTGACAGCATCTTGCATAAAATCTTCGGATTTTGCATATCTGGCCTCCATATCTGCGGCTGACGACAATCCTGTGATATTACTTTTAGACAAAACATCATCAGCCAACTGCCAATAATCAGTAGTATTATCATTCTCTACTGTTTTTATTCGTTCAGCTATTGATTGGGCAATATCTTTTTCAGCCAAAATTGCAGATTCGGTAGCTTCCTTTACGGCTGCGTTAATATAATTGGCAGCTTCAACTCCAGTTAATTTTAAACGCGCAGCTGAATCAGTAGCTTGATTTCGAGCAAGATTTATTTTATCAGCCACCGGTTCTCGCCCCATCACTGTTTTATCTTTTGATGCTTTTGACAAAGCATCATCTTTTATACGTATAGATTCCTCTTGAACTATGATTTCATTTTCTTCTTTTCTCTGAGCAATTTTTTTGTGGGCCACCACCAAATCTACATCCATACCACTCGCAGCTAAATTTTGCAAATCAGCTGCACTTCTTCGATCATAGTTTCTATCAACTTCAAAATTATATTTTCCATTGTTATCTTTTATTTCACCATCCTTAGCTTTTTCCCCCAACCAACCCAATTTACCAAAATTTTTGGCAGCCACTTCCCATTTTTTTCCATCAGAGGTTATATTTCCATCTTTATCATTCATCTTTCCATCTTTTAAGTCCTGCAACATTGAAGTAACATAATCATGTTGATCATCTTGCCATGCTTCTTCTGACAACAAACTACTCGCCGCGAATAGTTCGGCTTCTTGATCGATATCCAAAGCAGCAGCCCCTTCTTCACCATTATTATGAGCATCTTTTTGTGCCATTAATTCTACATATACTTCGGTGGCTTTGCGCATAGCAGCTGAACGCTCCAATTGTCGGTACTCTTTCATTTTTCCCTCGGAATAATCGGACAAAGCAGTCGAGGCGGTAGTAGTACCATATTTTGGTTTGGAAATTGCCACATTTTTGGCCGCTTGTTCGGCTTGTTTTTTTCTAATACTGGAAGCGTCGGTGGATGTTTTCAATCTTTGGCCTTCGGTCATGGCCATAATATATGGATTCTCTTCCTCGGCTGCCTTCAGCTTCTTGGCCATCTCACCCTTATCTTTTGTTTTTAAAATGTCTCGCATGCGTTCAGCGGCTTTTTCAAAGCTTCCTTGCAAATCTTTTTCTTTTAAGGTCTTGATAAAATCTTCGGCTGCTTTTTTGGCTTGTTCACTAATATTTAATTGTGACACAAGATCTGGCTGTAAGTCAGTTACTTTCTTTTCAGCCTCAGCTTCCAAAGCAGCAATATCCCCTGCATATACTTTTGTTTGCAGTTCGCCAGATTTTTGTTCCGCCAGCCACTGTTTACCTTCTGACCCTTTGGCAAATTCAGCTCTTGCCTTTTCTTCAGCCGTTTTAGTCAAAGACTCTCCACGTTTTCCTCTAGCATCCCATTTGGATTTTTCTTGTAAAATAGCTTGTCCTACTGGGTCTTTACGCATAAACTTGCGTCTTGACTCACCCTCAGTCGTTTTAATATGGGACTCATCGCGAGCAATTTTCAAACTCGCCGCCACTTTAGCATTCAAAACTTTTTTACCAGCACTGGTTTCCAAATAAGAAGCTTTAGCCGCCTCAAATAAACTTTTTATGCCCTCTTCGGTAGCGGCGGCTCTTTCTTTGTGCTGGGCGATTTGTGCACCAACAGACGGATTTTCATTTTGCCATTTTCCGGCCTTATAACGTTTGGATGACAATACTTGCTGGCGTCCTATCGCTTCCATCTCAGAAGTTTTGGCCGCTGATCTTTCTTTTTCCGCCGCTAATTGCCCTTTCTCCATTCTTTCTAAATCTCTAATACCTGGTCCTTCCAATTTTTGCATAAGATATTTTGGTACCACACCGGCACGAGATTTTATCAATTCCTCTCTGGTCTCTTTTTGTTCTTTTACTTTTTCTAACATTTTTTGCGAAGCCAATACTTTGCGATAGCCGCTTCCAATCTTACTCAAAGGACCGGTGCGTTCTTGCCACATCAATTCACCATTTTCATATTTTTTTTGTCTAGTCTCCATCTTTGCTTTCGCCTGACCGGTTTTTTCATCAATTACAACTTTCCCGTTTGCGTCTTTTTCATATACAACTTTGCCTTTTTCATCTTTTGCTTCTACCGTTTCCATCACTGCCCTAGGCCCAGCCACACGAAAAGCCCGATAACCTTCCAGCTGGCGCTGTCCAAAATTTTTCACTCTTTCCACGCTATTTTCCAAAGTACCCATATAGGCCAATTTGCCGGCGCCTTTGGCTCCCGCTTTCAACCCCTCCGCCCCTTTTCTCCCCAACCACATTGCCGCGCTGGCACCCGATGCCACCATCGCCGTCTTCTTGGCAAAATCTGTGGCTTTGCTCATTGCGCTACCACCCTGAGTGCCCAGTGACTGGGCGGTCTTGGCACCAACCAACAAAATACCGATCGCGATCGCAAAGCTGGCCATGCTGTTCCATTTCATCTGCGAAACAATACCACCGTTGTCAGTCTCATTCATTTGCTGTGCTTTTGGTACTTGACTAGCACCGCTAATTTCATCATTGATATGTCCGCCCCCTACCACCGCAAAAGATAACCACAGAAAAAACATCAGCGCCGGTCCGACCACCACATGGTTACCAAATTCAGACCACCATTGCGAAGCGTATTTTTGCGTTTGCGGAATCACACTCAGCACAAAAGCAAACGGCGACAAAATAATCAAAACCCACAAGACAATCATTCTAGCCACCAAAATAAACAGAAACGACAACATGATAGCCATAGTCAAACCGGAAAACACCACCGCGCTTATCGCGGCCACGACTATATTGCTTGGATCGGTACTATCTTGCGCCTTCACATCGGCAGAGAGTTTATTAAAATCTGACAAACCAAAAGCGTTAATCATATTACCACCCGCGGTAGCGGCGACGCCGTTCACAAATGTAATCATCACTACTTGGCCGACATCAATAATCAAACCACAAATCACTCGGCTAAAATTCACCAGTATCGCGGCGAAGAAGAATTTGACCAGCATTTTTTTCCATTCATATTGTTCCAACCCCAAAATCGTGCCAAAAGCTACCAACAACAAAATAATCACAAAAAACATATTGGTGATATCGCGCACCATCACCCAGCCGATACTCACCGCTGAAGAACTCAAAAATCCATTATAGCCAGCCACCTCAATGATAAAATTCAAAGTAAACATCGCTATCTTCAAAAAGAATTGCGCGACATACAACAGAATAGACACCACCGCGTGAATAAACACACCTGGTTCAACCGTAGCAGCCGTAGTAGCCGCAGCAGCCGCTTGCGCTTGCGCAACATGCACATCAGCCACAAAATACACCGCCAAAAAAACAAAAAACAAAAAACAAAAACTACCAACAAGCTTTTGGCGTGCTCTGACAAAATGATATAACGCGATTGTTCTCTGTTTTAAAATTGAGAACATGTTTTTAGATTCCCGTTTTCACGGGAATGACAATTAAAACTGTCTGCTTATTATTTACGCGGATATTATACCACATTTACAAATACCAAACAAACCGTCAAAAACCGCTAAACAATACTTATCCACAAGTGATTTTGATTGTCTCATTTTTATACGCCCATCGTCTCAATTTGAGACAATAAAAAATCCGCCTTCGGAGGTGGAATTAATCATCATGGATACAGTCGTTCACTATTGGTCAATTTATAAATTTATCCCTGCTTCTCTCAAAATACTCTTCAAAGTTCCTAATGGTAAATCTTTGACATGGAAAGGAACCACCACGCGGTTTTTATTTTTAGACCGTGCTGTTTTTTTAAATAATTTATAAAATCTTTGGCAAAAATTTTTACTTGTCTTTGGGTACAAATTTTTTTATCCATATCCTTAATTTTTTTGTATGTTCAAAATATTTCTTGGCAAATTTTTTATCCGCTTGTTTATAAAAAGATAATTTATAATCACCATATCGACCGGCGATATTAAATGTGTTGATAATAGTTAAAACTTCTTTTTGCCTTTTGTCCAATGGCAAATTTATTTTTAACGCTATTTTTTCTAAATCATGAATAATTGGAAACATTTCTTTTCTTATTTCTATGTATTTACCTTTTAACAAAAATTCTAAAGTAAGATGGCAAAAAAAATAAACAATCGGAATATTTTTTGGAACGAAATAATGACGAAGCGGTCGCAAATTTCCTTTCAGAATTTGTAAAACAATAATCGAGTAATAATTTTGTATCCATAAATTTAATACATAGGCACTGTAACAAAAAAAACATCAAAATGTCAAAAAAACACCACCACCCCCATAAACATTTTTAATCAGAAAAAGTTATCCACCCCCCCATTGTTCATAACCAAAAAATATGTCACCATACAGGTATAATAGCTTAAATTAGGAGGATTTTGTCTATACTGTCATTCCGACCGAGTTCGCACGAGCGGAGGAATCCCTTGGTGGGTTGAATGGCAAAGATTGACAAAACCCTTTAATAGTGCTATTACAAGCTGTTCGTTCTTTGACATGTGTGCGGTTGGTTTGCTCTTGAAAAAAGAGATAAATCGACTGTGCCATTATAACCCAAGAGAAAAATATATCTGACTACCGCGCAAAGATTATGGTGGTATGTTTGTCTGTCATTCCGAGCACCCGCTTCGCGAGTATAAACTCCGCCGAGGAATTCCTTCGCTTGTCATTCCCGTGCAAACGGGAATCTCGCAATGACAAACAAACACCCCACCGTAATCCAAAAGGCGTGCAGGTTGCACACCCTACTGGTTAGCGGTAATCGGCTCCCCGGCGACAACGGGGTAGCTTGGAGGTAGTCATGAAGATGACTGCTATGTTCCTGGCGACTTTGGTCGCCGTGTTATTGGCCGGTGGGTGCAATGCACTCACCGGTTGTCCTGGGTCGCCTGAGTGCGACCCAAACTGGGTGCCACCGACTGACGGTGGCGCTGATGGCAACGGCGCCGACGGTTCGGTTTCGAAGGGTGATGTTTCTTCGTCGCCTGAGACTGCGCCGGTTTGCCGGAAGGACTTGCCTACCGGAAAGTGGCGGTCGCTAAATGATATTTTATATATCATGGAAGCGAAACTTACACCGGACGAACAGTTTCCGGTTTGCGGTGTACACTTCACCGGGTGGTGGGTGCCAGAGTCAGGAATTACCTGGCACGACATTAACCATCTAGAGGCTTGCGGCGGCGATGGCGAGTGCGGCGAGCTGGAACGTGTCCAGTAAATTTTTCTCTTGGGGATGTGCTAGAAACAGTCTCATGGCTAATTCCCATGAGCATTTCTAGCACTCCCTCCTTAGGATGTTATTTGATTGGATTCCCGTTTACACGGGAATGACAAATTAAAATGAATGACAAATAAAATAATATACTGAGGAGAATAAAAAACTCTCGATGATTCGAGAGTTTTTTTGTTTGCTGTCATTATGAGAGGGATCCTTCGCTCTGCTCAGGATGACAGAGTGAAGATTCCTCGGCTTGGCTCGGAATGACAGCGTTGATTCCCGTTTTCACGGGAATGATAATGCAGTGTGAATATTATTTGATCGGACTTTCGGTTTTGTTTGGAGAGACTAGGATGTTTTGGATGTTGAGAGGAGTGAATGGGATACTTTGTGATCCTAACATATCACATTCATTTTTCCAACCATTATCCTCTGTTGCTAATTTCTCTCCCTGATAACACCCCACACCCCCCGCAGACTTCTCATCTCCACAAGTTCCATTACACCATCCCCAGTTATCCAATACTTGTACTTTGGGGTGGAATATACAACAGCCACCTTCCCATTTTGGATCTATAGTTGAACAGTCTTGGTTCCAGTGTTTGGTGTCGGATTGGATACAGTCGTAGGTGTAATTGAAAGAGAAATAATGACTGTCGCAGGTGATTTTGGAGATAGTGGCGAAGTCGGGGGCGATGGATTTCTCTTGGCAGATGTCTAGGAGTTGGTTTTTACAGTCGAAGGTTTTACTGCAATGGATGGTGGAAGAAACGGATTGTCCGTTGGTACCGATATATATACAGTTACCATTGATACAGCTGTTGGCTTGTACGGCGCCGCGTTGGTTGGAGAATGAGCTGCCTTGGTTGCCACCGTAGGGGTGGGCGCCGGTGCCATCTCCCCAGTCTATCTTTATTTTTCTTATTGGCATTTGGTTTTTGTCGGCAGAGGCGAAGAAATGGAGGATGGCGGGGTGTGGGAGGGCGGTGATGAAGATGTTGCCGGAGGATTGGTCGTTGATGGTAATACCGGCTTGAGGGAGCTCTAGACATTGGCCGGAGGAGTTGCAGGCGCCGACAGGGTGGACAGATGGGGCATTGCCGAAGTTGGTGATGTCGTTGGTTATTAAATTTGTTTTTACTGTTGTGTCGTCTTTTAACAATTCATAAGCTTGATTTTTTGTTGAAAATAACCACAAACTACTAATATCTACTTTAGCAAATAGTTGGTGAAATTCGTGAAAAGCATTATTAATTTTAGCGGATATTTCATCGGGCGGTTTTGGCGGTGTCACTTTATCCGCACAAACAAACACTGGGCCACCCCCTACAAAGCTCTCAATACACACTTTACTATAACATTCATGATTTGTTAGACAATCGGTACCTTTGTATGGATCTAAACTTTTATCATTACATTTGCCTGCAGTTTTCGCAACTTTACAAACACCGTTTTCATTAGATGTATTATTTGGATAACTGACAATTTTCACATTTTGACATTCGTTTGATATAATTTGTTCCGTTTGGCAATTGCACTTATAAGGTATATATTCACCGTTGCTATTTGGTCCAACACATTGCTGACAATTATTGGTGGTTTTATCTCCGTAGGAGTGATCAAAACAAGCATTATCTGCAAAATTACTACAAGTGCCTAATCCAGTACCGGAACTCGGTAAAATACAATTACCCAAATCAACAGAGACTTGATCTTGATTATCATTTTCATAAGAAAATTTACAGTCATTATCTATTTTACAAAATCTTTGACATTTTGCAGGTGCAGACACTGCACCAACACACGCCGCTCCACTTGCTCCACCGTTACAACTTTGAGAGTCAGTACAATTTTGCGTGCTTCCAATTGTCCAACCACCATAAGTTAAATTCTTAATAATCTTTCCACTATCAGCATTAATCGTAGTAATTTCATTCTTTGTATCTTTACAACTACCGTCGCTAAAAGGCATTGAAATCGTCGGACTAGTATTGCAATACATCAAGCGTATTAAATCTTGGTTGGCTGTGTCTGTATAAGAAGTCAATCTAGCGAAAGTATCAATCGGTGAATTAAAATTATAATTTAAATTATTTAAATAGTTACTATCAAACACAGTTAATTTAAAGTCTTTTTTATCTTTCCAAATATTATCTGTCTGGGCGACAGCTGTTTTATCTATTTTAGCCACAATACGACAACCAATAGCGGTATCATTGGCTGAAGTGGGTTTGTCCAGAGCCATCCAGCCGCCGGCTTTTACCACGGTTTCCTTTTGAACACAATCCCACTTACAAGAATTAAATAAACCACTACAATCACCATTTCCATCTTTCTTTCCACCAATCGCTATTCCACCACAATAATATCCAATCACTGGTAGATCAACCTTTTCAAAAAAATATTGGTCATCTGTTTTCAGTGTAAAACCTGGATAATTTTCACAGTATTTTTTTCCTAATTCTTCACATTTTTTTGAATCACACTTCGGTACGAAAGCGATTCCAACATATTTAATTTTTGGATGCCATTCACAAGTACCAAAAGGTTTTAATTTTTGATAATATTCTCCATCTAGACAATATTGGTGGTTTGGATATGGAGTAAATCCGGCCAGTGAATTTTGGTCGTTGATATCTATTGCCCCGTCGAGTTTGTCCACCGGCAACCACGACAAACATGGGTATTCATCTTTCAGACCGTTGATAGTGCGTGAAAAATCCTTTTCCAAACACTGCCCCTGCCAGCCCAAAAATTCGCTTACTTTATCGAGTATTTGACAGGTACCACCTTGACAAGATGTCGGCGTGGAAGTAGCGGAAGTGGAAGCCAGATCCTTACCTTCGCATAGTTTTCCGTTGTTTTTACCACCAATACATACCGAATTATTACTATCGGTCGTGGTAGAATTATAACCAAAATATTTGGTCATCGCACCATTACCAAAACTGACTTTGGAATAACTACATTCACAATTCAATTGGTTTGGCGCTTGGTCTAGTGTTAATTCATTGCATTTGTTCACTCCCGAAAAATCTTGTTTGCTGGTTTGGCTAAAATTTGGGAAAGGAGCACTGGATTCCGGATAGGCGCGACAGGTATATCTCGGGGATTTTTCTACGATATCGGTAACACTATTGTCACCATAAGGATCACGCAGACAATTACCATTCAAACACAGACCTTTTTTACCTGGGCCGCAAGACTCGCCGGATTTGATACAGGCAAAATCACTGAGCGGATTATCCGGACAATTGTTAACGACTCCGCCCGAACAAACTATCGGTTTGACCAAACGCCAGTCCGATATAGTGCTGGTGTCGGTATTGATATCAAATTGTTTGAGCTCTTCTACCGGATACATACCCAAGATAGACAGACCGTCATAGTCGTGGCCGTTCCAAGTGGTGTCGCGATTGATATATAGATCTTCGGTGAGCAGTTGTTCGCTGTCGCTATGTTGGCCGTCGATAAACTCGGCGCAGTTGGTCGAATTATTTCCCTGCGCGTTGGCCGGTAGTCGATCACAGCGACCGACTTTTTCACAGACCTGTTTCCAACTATTTAGTTGGTCATCCCAAACCGGATGCGATTGTTTGCATTGGAGCCACTCCGCACACTCTCTATCGTGAGTTACTTGGATAATAATATTGGCATCATTATTTCCCGGTACCGATTGGGGTGGTACTTTGGTAACCTGATTGATATCAATCTGTCCGGAAGTCGAAGATACATAATAGGCGTCGCTCTTGGCATAAGTCGCCGCGGTGTTCCAAATTTTATTTGGTTTGTCCACTTGATCAAATAACACACAACCGGCTTTTTGACTGACCTGACCGGAACAATTATTCGTTTGGATTTTGTCATTGTTAATTTTGAAATAAGCGATCGGATTGCCGAAGCTATCCAATTCGTTGTGATCGACAAATTGAGTGCAATCATTTTGTTGTGTTGGACAAGTGCCAACAAAATTGTCGTATTTGCCTTTATCGCCATACGACCACAGACCGTAGGCGTTGCCGTTTTGTAAATAATTGGGATAACACGGTTGGATATCTTTGTTGATACAGACATTGCCACCGGCGCAATCGGAATCGGCGGTACAAGTATTGGCAGTCAAAACCGCCGGCGTCGAGGTGCTGGCGCAAACTCCCACACCACTCCAAAACCAACCACTGGTATTGACATCTTTTATTTGCACACTATTGTTGTAGGTACAAATCTTGGCGCCGGTAATTTGCGGATCTTTGAAATAGGCGTCGCCTTTGCTTGAAGCATAGGCATTACAACCTAGCGCTTCCTGATGACACAAGATACCATCTTTGATAGCACCGGAAGAATCCGACCAAGTGTCAAACTGATTAGGGTCGAGCTTGATGGTAGTGGTTTCGAATTTATTGCCAGACGGTGTGCTTTTTTGCAAACCGGCAAAAGTACAACCCAAATCCGCTGAACTGCAAGTGAAATCCACCTGATCATTTTTGGCGACCAAATAAATCGGATCTGAGTTGGAAGTATCGGCCGGGACAAAATAAGTAGAGTTGACAAAATCCGCTTTGGCATTGCCTAGTGATTGTGTTTCTATTTCTTTTTTGTCATGGCCAAGAATATTCACATAACAGCTGGTTTTGCCCTGTTCAATATTACAAGAATAGCTATCATTACCAAGCACTATTGACGCTTTACTGGCAGTTGCTCCGGTCAAACGGACATTGTAGGCGCGCGGACCAGTGTCGGATACGGTGGAATTGGATTTGTTGAAGGTGTCTTTGAAAGCGGTACAACCGATAGCGCCATCACGACAAAGGAAACTAAAATTGGTAAGGAAATATAGATCTTGACCGGTGGCAGATTTTAAATTATCCGGATTGGTACTTTGCGGACCGGTATAGGCGGTGCAACCCAAAGCGTGACCTGGCAAGTTGTCTTGCTGATTATCGTCACAAATCGAATCAACTCTTAGAGAATCTTTGACCAGATACAAATAGTCTACCACTTTCGTCACCCGCAAATTATCCAAAAACAAATTACCATTAACGGCATTTTGGAAAATCAAATCTCCTTCACCGCTCTCCCCTGCTGAGTTTAATTCAAAATTAAATTTAAAATATTGCCAAGTATTATTCACTGAAATCGAACTAGTAGAAGTATTATTACCACGACCGTCTTGCATTAAAACTGCTACATTGACACCACTGCCTTTGGCCCAAAAACTCACACTGTATCCTAGGTTGGACAAAGCGTCCAAATTACCACCTTTGAGAGGAACTGTTTTTTGTAATGCTCCCACACCAACAAAACTCAAAGAATGTCCGCCGATATGAGTAGATTCGGTGGACCAGCTGATGGTGTTGTTGGGTGAAGTGGAAGTATCAGTAGTCCAGCCATTCTCCGGTAATAGTTCTGCTTGATTTTCAAAAGTATCGGTCAAGACTGTCTGAATTTTATTGGCGCTACTGCCTTTGTAAGCACGACAAGACACGACATCAGCGGTACAAGATTGACTAGATCCGGCAGAGGTTTCTATTCCTCCTGGCAAACCTTGATAAAAACAGAATCCGTCTTTGAGTTCGCCGTTGCCAAAACAAGTATCTTTGCCAGCCAACTCACTACTATTCAAACGATAAGGTGTACAGTCAGCGGAGACCACCACAGTATGTGACAACAAACGATAATAGACACTGCCTTTGTCATCATTGAATTCACGACAATCGGAAATCAACACATCTTGAAGACTGGATTTGTATTTGGTGGCGTTACAAATTTCTTTGGCATCGATTTTTTCTTGGTCGGTAGCAAACACATAAGCTGGACCGCCGGCTTTTGCATTTGGATCACTGTCACCGGTTTTATCTTCCTGTAAAACAAATGACTGCAATTGATAACCGCCGGCAATAGAACCTTCGTAAGTATAAAAATTCTTTTGTTTGGTAATATCCGGTTTGATACAAGCGCGCAGATCAGTAAAATATTCTACTTTTTCTCCACCATTTTCAGTGGTGCTTAAATTGGTAAAACTGTTACAACCTTCTTGGTTGGCATTACAGGTGGTGCCGGAATTATTGTACGCGGACGGTGGTACCAAATAAGTCAAGGCTGTACCGGCTGAATATTTTGTCGGCATTTCACGATAAGCATCATAGCCGGCGCATTTTGCGTCGCATTGATCATTCCAATCGGTGATAGTGGTGCCGGACACGGCGTCGATAGTCGAAGATGCCGGTGTAAATTTACCCGGAATAATCGGCGCGGACTCACCTGCCGGTACATCAGCCAAAGTATATTGCGAACAACCAATTTCATCGGCGATACAGACCGACGCGTAGTTTTTACATTCTTCTCTGGGTTTTAATTTGGCAATATCGGCAAAATTTTGCGGCCATTGAATACCGTTGGATTGGTCGGCACCCACATCATAACAATGTAGATAATCCGGCGCTTTTTTGATATCAAACACTGTCCCGTGTCCGTCATCATTGAGCGCGCGAAAAGCCGAACAGCCAGCTGAGTTAGCCGAACAATTGGTAGCAACATTTTTATTCAAATAAATACCGGTGGAATAAGACCCGTAATCGATTTTATTGACTGGATTCCAATTACCACTATCGTTTTGTTCCAAGCTATAAGCCTGACAACCGGCGGTTTTTTGATCACACTCACCGGTATCCAAAGTACGATAAAGATATGAAACATTTTTTCCGCTCGAATCGGCAAAAGTGCGACAGGTAGCAAATTGAGCATCACAAGAATCAGCTTCAAAACGCCAAATATTTTTTTCACGCAAACAATTACCAAAATTCAAACAAGTATGACTAGGGTCTTTGGATTCGGCGGTACAGATCTTCAAATCTTCACATTCTTGAATTCTGTCAGGAATTCCCGAACTTTGAGGCACGGCACTGGAAGCAAAGACACTACATTTTGTTTGATTCAATTTTATTACCCAATTTGGATCTACCAAATGACAAAACGGATGATTCACCGGATCATAAATGATATCACCAAATTGGTTTTTATTGCAATCATAAAAACCACGAACCACATCGCTGAGTGTCCAAGGAGAATCCGGATCGCTATGCAAGGCGGCAATTTCCAGACCAAGTGGCATAATACCCAATTGACGCAAAACTCTAATATTGGAGTAGCAATAAAAATTATCAACTTCACAGTTGGAATCATGAATCTGGTCTTTTGGAGAAATTATTTTTCTATCACCCTTTAGCGAACCATTGCTCAAAGCCTCGGCGATAGTCATCGGTTTGCCGTTTTTATCTTCTTGGATAGCCCGTACTAGACCCTGATCAATACGACAATTGTATAATCCGCGATTGTTGGTGTCACAACCGCTATTCAACTCTTTGATAATATCATAATTATTGGAAGGATTGAGTTTGACGATCAAAAAATCACTGAATACCGCTTCGGCCACCGCTCGGCCGTTGACATCCGGACTGGCGTCGTAATTGGCGGCGGTACCACCACTTTTACAAGCCGCGCCACCATATCCGCCGACACACGCGCCAAATGGTAACATCCCTTTGTCCTGAAAATTCTTCACCATCTGCCCAGCCAAAGTATTCAAAAACAAAGATAATGTCGAAGGCAAAATTTCATAAGCACCCGCCCCAAGCGCCGCCATCATCTGCTCTTCGCTTTTTTTCTGGTTAGCAGAAGGAGAATTGGCTTCCGCGCTTTGTTTTATAGCCTGACTTGGTGTTTTGGTTTTGCCGTCAATTAGATTAGCCAAAGTTTTGAAACCTTGTCCCTCGATACGATCCGCACTGGCGCCATTGGTTTGTTTGGCTACCAATCTGTCTATCTGTTCGGTGGATTTCAAAGCCAAACCCAAATCGGTGTTATCCGCTGAAAAACTACTATTAAAAAGTTTACTGGAATCTACCCCGCCTGCGCCATCTCCATATTTACTAGCCCAAGCATCACCATTCCAATTTTCCAAAAACTTAGTAAAACTACAACTTGGTGGTGGTGGTTTATTACCGTCCGCAGTCGCAAAATTGTAGTGCAAACCAAGACGAAATGCCAAATCCACTTTTACATCGGGAATCATACAAAGATTCACCCCAAACCCACTGCCTAGCTGTTCGATAGCCGTACCAGCCGCCTCGTCAGCGACATTTTGCAAATAACTTTTATTATTATCCGTATGCCAAAAAGGTTTTTGACCTTTGCCACCCGAAGCAATATAAACAGCACTATCATAAGCCACTTTGCGCATACCATAAGCCACTGCTTGTTGGAAAGCATTCATGATCGCTATTTTCCAACCGTTTTTTATCATGTCAAATATTCCACCAGCTTGCCTTGGCACATCACCCAAAATTTCTACCGGTATGGCCTGAGCCGGTTGAGCGGAAAGTAAAAATCCAGCCATGGATGAAAAAATAAAGGCGGATAAAATAATACCGATCGTGAATTTTTTTATTTTTTTATAAAACATACGGCAAAATTATTTTTTGGTACCGGTAGTTAAAATAATACTATTGTTTAAAGATTGGATATTGTTGGTGACAGTCGAAGTGGACATGATTTCGGTGATCATTTTCATTAGATCAACATCGGAAATTTTGTTCACTATATCAGGACTAATATGCGCATCGATCAGCATTTTTCTAACTTGAACCGGATCTTTGACAGCGTTTTCCAAATCAAACGGCAAACTACCGGCAGATGCATATAATGAAGGATCAACCGCCAAACTGCTGGTATTCAAAGCATCTATGGCGACAGTTTCCGGAGACATTCCACAATTTTGTCCTTCCGCGCAAAGAGGGTTGGTACCGTTTTTTATTTCTTGTCCGTCGAGAATCCCATCGCTGTCGGAATCGGCCAAATATGGACTACTGCCATAGACATACAATTCATCAAAATCACTCAGACCGTCTTTATCGGTATCGCGAAAGCGTAATGCATCGACAGTGTCCACCTGATCTTTAATTGTAGCCGGCACAGAATTGTTGAGCGCGAAATGACTGTACATATTGTTGCGAATTTGCAAAACTCCCAACCCAATCGAAAGAATACCAAAAGCCAGCAACAAGACAAATCCGATCTTTTGCTCTTTTGACAAGCCAGTTTGAGTGGGTTTTTCGCCGTCTTCCATAGGCTCAAATAATTTGCTGTTATTATAACACAAAAACTACATTATTGTAATGTGGATATCTTTGTTAATGCTTGCCAATCGGCGATACTGAGTTCTTGAGCACGCACTGTCTCTTTGTGACCAAGTTTTTTTAATTCGGCTAACAGTTTTTCTTTGTGTTGCTTGCCAATTATTGGCAATAAATTTTTGGTCAATAATTTTCTTTTTTGAGCAAAGCCAACTTTAATAATTTTGAAAAATTGACGGTCTTGTTCAGGGGTGGTTGTAGATTTTTTAAGTTTTATTTTTATAATCGCCGAATCTACCTTTGGTACAGGCCAAAAATTGTTATTTTTTACTTCACCAACAATTTCGGCCTCGCCAAAATATTGTACCGACAAACCAAGTACCGACATCTCCCCCGGTTTGGCGCAAATTCTTTGAGCAACTTCTTTTTGTACCATCAAAGTCATTTCTTTGGGTTTGTTTTTCAAATCTTCCAAAAATAATTTTAATATTGGCGAAGTAATCTGATATGGCAAATTGGCCACTACTTTGTATTCACCGGTCATCGCGAGGAGCTCAGCGACATGGCGATCTTTCGCCATTCTCAAAACATTACCCCAAATAATTTCAAAATTATTTTCTTTACTTTGAGATAGGCGCGTACTGATTTCTTCCCAATATGGTTTTAGTTTTATTTCAATTTCAAATGCGAATAATTTTTTTACTTTGGCCGCCAAATCCAAAGTGAGAATACCAAAACCGGGACCCACTTCCACCACGGTATCTTTTTTGTTGACACCACTCGCGACGATCACCATCTCTATCGCCTCCGGATTGATAAGATAATTTTGACCATATTCTTTGGATGGTCGCAACTGAAATTTGAAACAAAGGTGCTTCAAATAATCTACATTGAAAAGTTTTTCATTCATATAATAATTGTCATTCCTGCTATCACTATAGTTTTATCATCCCCGCGCAGGCGGTGATCCAGGATATTAATTAATAGGATTTAATTCTTTATACAAATCTTTCCAAGAATAGTTATTTTCTTCAATTAATCTTATTTTCCATTTTCTATTCCATTTTTTTATTTGTTTTTCTCTGCTAATAGCATTTCTAATATCATCATAAGATTCATAATATACCAAATTATGGATATTATATTTTTTTGTAAACCCATCTATAATATTATTTTTATGTTCATATATTCTTCTAATTAAATTATTAGTAACATCAACATAGATAGCGCCATTTTTTTGATTAGCTAGAATATATACAAAAAAATCCCTCCTATTCATACTTTCTGGATTCCCGCTTTCGCGGGAATGACAAATCAATTATATTTCATTTAAAACAACACTGCCTTGCCTTATAATTTTTATTTCATTACCAACTACCGATACGATAGTGGTAGCTGGCATTGTTGATAGAATTCCATAATTTAAAATTATGTCCGGTTGGTCTGCTTTATTTTCAAAAACTTGAGCAATTTTTACCGGATCAAAAAGCGATGGTTCATCAGCCAAATTGGCCGATGTCGCCACAAGCGGCCGACCGATTTTTTCGATAATTGATTTGAACAGTGGATAGGCTGAAACGCGCACCGCTATTGTACCGTCTTTGCTAATGATACCATCGGCCAAATTTTCGCCGCCATATTCGCCCACTATCGTGAGTGATCCAGGCCAATACTTTTTGGCCAGATTTTCTATTTTATCATTCCATTTTAAATATTTTTTCGCACTTTCGATACTATCCACCACAATTAAAAGTGGTTTATCCTCTACTCTACCCTTTATTTTAAAAATCCGAGCCACTGCCTCCTGATTGGTGGCATCACATCCCAAACCATAAGAAGTCTCCGTTGGAAAAACCAAAACTTTCCCATTTAAAATTTCGAAAACTATTTGTGCTAAATTACATTCGGACATTATGTTCATAAAATTTAATTTTGTCATTCCCACGAAAGCGGGAATCTACGCATTTCTGGATTCCCGCTTTCGCGGGAATGACAATTAAAAGCGCGGGAATGACAATTAAGTTTTAATCCATTTTAAATAAGCTTCACAAAGTGGCAACAAATCCCCTTCGAGCACCCCCTCCGGATCAGTCGATTCATAATCCGTACGATGATCTTTAACCAAATGATACGGATGCAAAACATAACTGCGAATCTGATTCCCCCACTCCGCTGATTTATATTCACCGCGTAATTCTTTGTGCGCCTTGACCTGTTTTTCTTCTTCCAAAAGATGCAATTTGGCTTTGAGAATTTTCATCGCGGTTTCTTTGTTTTGCATTTGCGAGCGTTCATTTTGACAGGATACACTAATGCCAGTCGGAATATGCACAATACGCACCGCACTATAAGTAGTATTCACACTTTGTCCGCCTTTACCACCACTCATAAATGTATCAATACGCAGATCTTTTGGATCAACGGTAACTTCGATTTTATCATCCAATTCAGGTAATACTTCCATCAATGCAAAAGTAGTGTGGCGCATTTTTTCGGCGTCAAACGGTGAGATGCGTACCATGCGGTGCACGCCATGTTCGGATTTTAAATAACCAAAAGCGTAACGACCACTAATACGAACAGTAATCGATTTGTAACCAACTTTTTCTCCCCGACTTTCGTCGAGTATTTCAAGGCGCCAACTTTGTTTTTCACAAAATCTCGAAACCATCCGCAACAACATTTCTACCCAATCTTGAGCCTCGGTACCACCACTGCCAGCGTGAATCGAGATAATAGCGTTGTTTTGATCGTAGGGACTATTTAAAAGCAAAAATAATTCGTAATCTTGAAATTTTTTTTCTAATTGCGAAGTTTGAACTTCGATTTCTTTTTCCAAACTCTCATCGCCACTCTGCGCCAATTCCAACGAATTGCTAACCTGTTTTTTTATTTCCTCCCACTTTTCTATCTCCGATTTTATATTTTGGTAATCTTGAGAAATATTTTGTGCCCGTTTTTGATCAGACCAAAAATCAGCCCCACTCATTTGGGCTTCGAGTTGTTGGGCTTTATTTTTTAATTCCGGTAATTTTAGCAAAGACATCGCCTCCTCAATCTTTTTATTCAATATCTGCAATTTATCCAAATTCATAATCAACAAGTTGAATTAAAATATTTTCCCCAAACCTACTGTAACTCCCAAGGTAATTAAATTTGAAACAATTACCCCAGCAAAAAGATACAGCCAAGCTTTTTTGGCTGGCATACCTAATACAAAAGCGATTAGCGAACCGGTAATACCACCATTTATTGGTAATGGTAGACTCATAAAAATAAGCAAACCCCAAAGTTCATACTTTTGATATTTGGCAAATTTGTGCTGAGCGTGAGCGATTGTTTTTATCCAAGTTTTTCCAAAAAAACCGTCATTTTTGGAGATCCAAATGTGAAACTTCTCAGCTAAACCCAAAATCAAAAAAATTGGCACCATATTGCCTACCATAACAATAAGCATCACCTCCAAACCGTTGAGATGAAAAGCGGCCACGCCGATAGCCAAGGAAACCTTTTCGGTAAAAGGCAACATCGCCAAAATAAAGGTGGCAATTTCTGGAGGAAAACCAGAGAAAAAATCAACTAGGGTACGAATCATAAAATAGAGCTATGTTTTAACAGCTCTATTTTATCCTATATCTACTTATTTATCAACACAACGATATCTAAAAATTCTGAGCTGGAGCAGGGACTAAGACTGGGTAGGCAGTGTTCGGATCTCTAGGTTCTTCCATCGGCTCAATTTTAATTATATTTTGAACTTTTGCTTTTATGTCCGGCATGTTATCTGGTAAGGAAATCATCAAGCCATATTTAAAATTATTTTCAGCCCTATTACCTGACGCCGCCACCTGTCTGTTATCATTAAAACCGACTCCGTCATTAACATCCAACGACCAACCACTTAATTCTAAATACGACGAATAAATACCGTTTTTTCTAATCGTCAGACCATTATATGCACCAACAATATCTCCATGATTGTTAATTTTATATGGCCAAAAATTTTTGGGGGCATCCGTCAATGGATTTAGTTGGTCTTTCTCCCATATAAATGGTTCAATTATTCTATATTTTGGATTTTTATCTTTTTTATAAAAATACCCAACTATTTGACCAGAATCATTGATATCAACCGCACATCCACCTTCATTATATAAATTCCCAAGATTCTTCATTTTTCCATTTTCCCACAAAAAAGGATGTTGAAATCCATCTTTAGCTATAGAACAACCAACCACTTGACCAACATTATTAATTGCATTGGCGGTAGTCGCACCACCATCGTCATCACCTCCCAAAGTACCCAAATCTTTGGTAACTCCTTTTTCCCAAATAAATGAATGTACCGGATAACCTTCATATTGTCCTATCCACATAAACCCAACAATTTGCTTTTTATTATTTATATCTAACGAAATACCAGGTGATTTTCCAATTTTAGTGATTTTGTCATTTTCCCAAAGAAAAGGGCGAACCATTCCGCTAAAAATTCCGACATTGTTTGGTTCCAACAATTGACCAACTACTTGATCATTATCATTTATAGCATTAGCTGTCCCATAATAACCGCCACCAATATTTTTTATAATACCATTCTTAAATAAAAATGGGGTTCCTGGGCTGCGGTTATTTTTTTCTGAATCACCAACCACAACACCTTTGTTATTAATTCCTTTAGCTATGGTCATTGATCTTTCTGAGTTAAAACTTCCCACATCAACTACCTCAGGGTTAGTAGGCGCTACATAAACGCTAATAATTTTATCTGAATTTATTTTTTTGTCTAAAGTATCAAGTAACGCAACAGAATTGCCTACAAAAGGCTGTACAAAAACTTTTCCCGGAGTGGCTGAAATATTTGTTTTGCCAACAGTTTTTTTATTAACAACTGCTTGTTGCTTTGGTAGATTTTTTTTATTAACGACAGAAGTATCACTTTTCTTGGCTGGAACAACTTTTGGAATGACCAGCACAGGTGGTGGTGTAGATTTTTTAAACCAAGAGACAGCTTTATCCCACCCACTCCAAGCTAATAATTTTCTTGTTGGAGGACTTGAAAAATTAGACTTTGCTAAAACAGAATTTCCACTGAGAAATATAACATACAGTAGAGAAAAAATTATAATCGAATTAGAAATAATTTTTTTCATGTTTTGAATATTTAAGTTTATTTTTTATAAATTTTTCTTTACATAAGTATATCCGTTTCTAGAGAGTGTGTCACCATCACGGCCGAGGTATGGGTCACGAGAGATGAACCTGCCTAGGCGTGGGTTGTAGTAGCGGGCGTTATAATAATAGAGTTCGGATTCTTGGTCGTATTCTTGGTTGGTGTAGAGGTAGTTGGTGTTGGTGAAACCGTCTTGGCCGATGAGTTGGCCAAAGGGGTCATATTGGTATTTGGTGAGTATGTTGCCGGATTGGCTGGTGGTGAGGACGGTGGAACCGAGGGTGTCTTGATGAGTTTAGTTAATATGTTGTTGATTAAATTAAAATCATCTCTACTAAATGTTCCTTCATAATTTTACCAATATTGAAAAAATTCCTCCTTTGTTATTTTATACCTTTCTATTTCTTCTTCACTGAATTTGTTGAATTCCCACCGAAAATCTCCTGTCGGTATATCTGCCGTTATCTTATGTAGAATTTTATTATTTTTATCTAATGCGAGCTGTTTTTCAACCATACCATCATCATCTATCTCCAACAAATAAATATAATTTTGTTGATCTGTATTTACTTTTGTATAATCTAATTTAATATATTTCATATAATATTAGTTGTACTTCTTAAATCCGAAAAATTTTTGCACCCATTTAGAAGGTGTAAATAAATTACCTGCATGAATATGTGCATGTATCCATGCTTTTTTACCACCGATAGCTATCCTAAACTCTTTAGCAATAGCACCCTTTTGCGTATAGCCTTCACCTATACGAAGATAAGAATTACTATTTATATTAGATGCGGCTTTTTTAAGGACAATAACTTCCGCAACCTTCTCAGTTATAAACCCTATCATTTTACCCTGCTCATACGGGGTTTTATTCAATAAATCGTTATAGGTATTTTTTGCGGAATATTTTATACCTTCGCCTACATCATCAATAAAACCGCCAACTCCTTTATTACTAATTTCGTTATATATTAATTTACTACCATCGTATGTATTTACAGCTATATCCTTAACCCCTTTGCCAATATCTACTATAGTATCAATCGGATTCACAATTGCATTTCCAACAGTTTTAACTGTTGACCACAATCCTTGCGAAGCTCCCACAACAAAACCTCCGACTCCTTGAACATAATCGTTATTTACAACTTTATCGTACACACTTTGCTCTTCTACCTCCCCACTCGGATCCACATATTTGAGTGGGTTATTCTTAACATAAGTATATCCATTTCTAGAGAGAGTGTCACCATCACGGCCAAGGTATGGATCACGGGTGATGAAACGACCGAGGCGTGGGTTGTAGTAGCGGGCGTTGTAATAGTAGAGATCACTTTCTTGGTCGTATTCTTGACCGGTGTAGAGATAGTTGGTGTTGGTGAAACCATCTTGGCCGATGAGTTGGCCGAAGGGGTCGTATTCGTATTTAGTCACAGTACCACCTGATTGATTTGTGGTAAGTACAGTGGATCCCAATGTATCTTGGTGAATATATGTTACAACATTATTTTGATCTATTTCAGCGATTGATGACAAACCATACACCATAGATTTTGTGGTGGTGCCAGTACTACTGATTTCATTCAAGACCACATTACCGGAATTCACATAATATGTGAGCGTGCCACTATTGGTTTGTTTTTTGGTACGGTTGCCAAAATCATCATAAGTGAAATTCAGAGTATTGTCCGGTACAGCCGGCATAAAGGCCGGACGATTGGTATAGTGATAATTTATTTGCGCCAGACGATTCTGGTTGTCCCAAGTGTAAGTAATATCTTTATCAGCCTTGCCTAATTTGGCATAGGTTTCTTTAGTGAGCGAACCATTGGTATCAAAGGTGCTCGCTACGGAAAGACGATTGTTATATGTTACCGTACTCAATTCATTTGTGCCGGCAGTATAAGTATAGTTGGCAGTGCTGAGTGGATTAGTTTGAACAGTACGATTGCCATAAACATCATAGCTGTAACCTAAGACGCTATTGGTTCCATTGATATTTATATTTACATTGATAAGTTGTTCAAGATCATCATAGTTATAAGTGGTAGTACTATTAGACCCATCATTCATGGTAATACGATTGCTCTGGGCATCATAAGAATATTTTTGAGAGAACAGAGTAGTCGTACCGGAGTTGGTCGCAATATTAGTAACACGATTTAAACTATCATAAATTAAATTGGTTTTTGCACCATTGCCATATTCTACCAAATTTGGTTTGCCAAAATTGGAATAACTATATTTGGACAAAGTAGTAGCACCATATTTTACATTGTCCAATAAACCGCGAGTATTATAAGCATAATCAAATTTACGATTGGCCGAATCGGTAAGCGCGGACATCTGGCTATCGGCATTATACGCGCGTACCACAGTATAATTTTTTCCAGTCAAACCAACCAATGTTTTGGTTTCATTGGTGTTGCGATTTAATTTATCATAAATATATACAGTGGTGCCGCTTTCATCAGTGAGATTGGTGAGGTTACTCCAATTGTCATAAACATATTGTACAGCAAAACCACCCGGCAGAAGTTTGGTTGTCTGACGATTTAATTTATCATAAGAATAAGTTATTTTTTGTCCTTTGCCATCTGTCTTGGTGGCTATATTTCCATTAGTATCATAAGTGACACTTTCGGATTTATTTCCAGGATAAATAATTTTAGTATTACGATTTAATTCATCGTATTCGTAGGCGGTAGTTTTCGCTCCGACGATCTCCGCGGTACGATTGGAATTATTATCATAAGTATAATTGGTAGCTGTGCCTGCCGGATTGGCTTCTTGGGATAAACGATTTAATTTGTCATAGACAAAATTTGTCACTTTGCCCAGTTTGTTTGTTTCTTTGATTTTATTGTTGGCGCCATCATATTCAAATTGACGAGTACCGTTGAGAGCATCTTTGACGGTAAGAATTTGATTGAGAGGGCTGTAGGTATATTGAGTTTTAGTATTATCAGAATAAGTGA
Organism: Candidatus Magasanikiibacteriota bacterium; assembly: GCA_036172155.1. Lineage (GTDB taxonomy): Bacteria > Patescibacteriota > Patescibacteriia > Magasanikbacterales > GWA2-37-8 > CAIOJG01. Next base: position 8,209 of record JAVHSM010000035.1, on the reverse strand, counting down.
CTGCGGTTTTATTGTTATTGGCGTCATATTGATAAATAGTAGCCAAACCAGCATTGTCTGTTTCTTTGGTAAGACGATTGAAATCATCATAGGTATAGCTCGTCACCAAGCCAGCGGCGGAAGTTTTGGTTTTTATTGTGCCAACTTTTTCATAAGCATATTGTACTATTCCACCTTCAGCATCGGTTTCAGTTTTTTTCCAATTGTTATCAAAATAAGTTGCTTGTGAAACATGAGTGGCCGATGTGCCGTCGCTATTTTGGTTTTCAATTGACTTGATAATATTGCCGTTGGCATCATAAATATATAGGGTCGCTTTATCATTGGCATTTACTTTTTTGATCAAGCGATTAGCATTGTCATAAAAATAGGCGGTGGAATATCCATAGCTATTGCGTAGAGTGGCGTCGGCACTAGCACGCGGAGAGCGTTCACCGATTTTATTGCCGACCGCATCATAAAAATATGTAGTCACTCCCCCTTTGGCATCTGTCGAAGTGATGAGGCGACCCATTACATCGTATGCAAAAGTGGTGACATTATTTTTTCCATCAGTTTGGGAAATCACTCGATTGAAACCGTCATAAACAAATTTGTTGGAAATAAAATTTGTCGCATCATAATACGCTCTGGTTTCAGTTTTGTTTCCACGGGTGTCATAAAAATAATCTGTGCGACGACCTTCGCTGTCCGTCTGTTTTTTCAACCAACCGTTCACATAATAATCATTGGTGATTGTGCGTTTAGCATCAGCAGTACTTAATAGCCAATTTTCGGCGGTGTAAGTATAATTTTTATTATTGCCATTGCCGTCAATTTCTTTAATCACATTACCGACATAATCATATTGACGACTATTAACAATATTCCCGCTACCACTCACTTTGGTTACGGACAGCAAACTAGCATTGATATCGGTATCATAAACATATTGCGTGTCATGTCCGAGTGCGTCCGTTTCTAATATTCTGTGATCTTCTTGATCATATTTATAATATTTACTATTGGCCAACGGATCAGTCTCAAACCGCATATTGCCACGGGTATCATAGCCATAACTATATGTCTTGCCATTTGGATCGACATACGAAGTACGATGACCATAGCCATCATAGCCATATTGTTTTTTTATGGTTTGAGCGGTGTTATCGGCCTGAGTGACTGTCACAGTTTCACTACTTACATAATTGCCGTTGCTATCATAAACATAATCCGTCACCGCATTATTTTTATTGGTATATTTTTTTACATTACCGAATGCATCATATTGAAATGATTCGGAAAGGCCATCTGGATATTGGACGGTTGTCAAATTGCCAGTAGCCGAATCGATTGTAAAATTTGTTACTCTCGGTGATGGCGGTGTTTTACCGGTAAGAGCGGTGACGGTTTCAGTTTTTTTGGTGAGGCGATTAAAATTATTTTCATATTCAAAGGTGACCACGGTGTGCCAATCGATACTATCCGCTGGTGTCTGAGAAATCAAACGGCGATTGACATCGTAAGTATAATTAGTGACATTGCCTAGTGCATCAGTATATTTTATTATCATGCCACTACCATCGTATTGCCATTGCTCAATGTTATTACCTTTTTTACTATAAATTTTTAATTCGTTACTATTATAACAAGCATATTCATCATAATGATTGCTGGCATCGCGATAATTTTTTACCAAAGTACAGTGGGCACTTCCAGCTACACCTGGATCGGCAACATCAGTGTAAATCAATTCATAAATTAAGCGTTTGTCATTGGAACCCAAACGTGGATTTTTTTCGTATTGCTTGGTAATACGACCAGTGCCGTCATACTCATTATATAAAGTTGTACTGCGTGTATCAGTATATGTAAGCATTCGGCCGGAAACATCATAAGTAAAAGTACGATCAATATTTTTTGTTACCTCGACGGAATAATTGGATTCTTGATGATCGGTGATTAAATTTTCATTGCTATCGTAGGTATATTTGGCGATTAGTTTACTTGTCCCACCGACACTCTCACGCACTTCCTGTATTTTATCCCACAATGGATCGGTGCTTACAGGATAAACAAAACTAATTTGTCTGCCGGAAGCATCAACGATAGATGAAATGAGCGGAATATCACGGACAGTATTATAATTTAAAGTTACTGTATTGCCTTTGGTGTCTACAATTTGTTTTAAAATACCAAGATTATTGGTGAGTTGCAGAGAAAAGATATATTTTATACCGTTCAATGTTTTGTATACCAAATTTCCACTTTCCTTGGTCAAAATTTCAAATTCACCATGCGGGGCGTTGAAAGTAACCCCACCATCGTTGGTGGTAAACAAAGTAGTCAATGAACCGCCTAAATATAATAGAATATTTTTTGTAGTTGGGTCTTGATAATAAAAAATATTATATGAATCGCTCCAGCCATTACCAAGACGACCACCAATATCTGAAATTTTACTATTGTAAACACGATTAAAATTTATCGGCAAACCGCGCCCGACTAAGGCAAAATCTGTTTGATTAAATTCAAATGCACCAGTACGAATATTTACCGGATCAGCGCTGTAGGAAGAATTGTCGGCAAATAAAGAAGTTTTTACAATACTCATCGCATCCGAATAACTAACTGACGCCGCTACCATATTTTTTGGTTTATCCGACAAAATTGCCGTCTTTTGCTTGTTGTTATTATCAAATGGGCTCAATGATTGTGTACCATTTACATTTGTGCCAACATAAGTTTCTTCCACATTGGTAAATGTATCAGCATCAGCGTCAGAAGAAGAACCACTGCCACCGCCACCGCCGGTATAATATTGTTGTACAGATACATTATTAGTGCTGTTAGCAGTGTTGTTATTTTCGTTACTTTCCGTAATAGCGAAATTAGAATCCAAAATCACCTCCACCGAATAATTACCGTAAAATGGCATGCCGTTTGGCACTGAACCGGTTAAATTCACATATTGGCTATAACCAGCCGATAAATTTAATGAACTTGGAGAAAGACTGTTAAGATTATAAACAGAACCATCCGCTAAATTTTTTAAACGCAGAATATAATTTACACTACCACCCACATTTCCAGTATTTTGAACATAACCATTCATAGTGATGGTATCCGACAAACCGGAATATCGTAATTTGGTATCAGTAATAGCAAAATTTGACGCTACAAAATCATAAACATCAACCACCAAGCTATAATTATTTATTAAAGAAAAAGCTCCGGCACCATTATCATCATCACTGGTTAATATCGTCGAACCGTTACTATCGTACAATTCCAAATAAGTATCTACCGAGCTTCCGCCGACGCTGGTTGTTTCAATAGTCACTGCCGAACCGGAACGACTGAAATTTATACCATATTTACCGATACTTCCGGAAGTATATCCACGGACTTTAAAATAATATGTTTTGGAATTATAAATAAATTTAAACCAATCTTGATCACTGGAAGTCAACTCCAAAGAATTGTTGACATACGAAGTATTTGAACCAATATTATACGCGCTGGCCGAGGTATTGTTTGGTTCCAACGGATCGACGACAGCCAGAGCCACAGTAATATTGGCATAAAGAGTATTATTGCTTTCATTACTTTCATCAACATTATTATTCGCGTCAATTACATAATAAAAACAATAATTTCCCGATATTCCGGACGGAACAGTATAACCTGTGGACTGATTATTTGTACCATTAGCGTTTAAAGTTGGAATGGTAATTTGCCCGGCCGGATTTGAAGTACCATAACAATTGCTAGATGGATTAAAATAATATTTCAGAACACTAGACTGTCCTACACTAGCCGCCGAACTATTATTTTTAATTTTAAAATTAATAGTTAAACTTTGACCAGCAGTGACTGACTTTGGAGAGATGGTCGTCCCGTTATCAATGAGATCCGGTTTGGATGGAACGGGTGGTGTAAAATTTAATTCAAGATACGGTCCACCTGAGCTACCCCACACAGAAGATCTAAACCAAAAATTCTTTAAAGGCCAGCCCGGAGTAACACCTGATGTCCAATGAGGAGTAGGCTCGATATAAAGTCCATAATTTGAACTACCACTTATCCAATCTTGAACAGCACTAGTAACATCCCAAGAAACTGACTGTCCACTGGCGATACTTCGAGAAATTGAAGTATACGAACTTGAAATATCGGACAAATAATTATGAATACCATCATTTTGTATCCCAGGGTGTCCATAAATAACTGTGTTTTTATCCCAAGAATTAGTAACTTTCATTACATGAGTAGCAATACCACTACCAGAAGTAGACCCCAACCCGGCATTTTCTGATCTGGTTAAATAAAGTTTGGCATTTGTTAATGTTCCGTATGATGTTAAATTTGGAAAATAGCTACCATTACTTTGCATAAAACCGATTACCGGCTGTCTGGTGGCCGGACCGTTTACATCTGACGAATAACCCAGCAACAAATAAGCTTTTGATTGATATGCCAAGTAAGTATTACTTGTCATGTATCGGAGATAAACTTCGTTTATATTACAAGTACCAATATTACTGCCACCGCCTTGCATACAGGTGGTATAGATGGGGTCTATCGTCACTGGATAAATTCTATCGACGGATAGCAAATAATCGGCAGAAACTTTCAAGCCTATTCGTACTTTATTATTGATATGATCGACTTCAACAATTTCTTTAACAGCCTCAGCTCTTGATTCAATATCATTTACATCCTGAAATGAACCATCATAAATAATAGCCCCGCTTATTATAAATTTTTCCCCAGTCGGTGAAGAAATAGAAACTTCTCCTTGAACATTATCGTTAGAGCCATTAATTTCTTTATCATTTATAGCCACTACCGCATTGGTCGGTATTTTATATTCTTCCCAAAAAATTAATTCATCGGCATTAATACCAGTCGGTGGTTTATTGATAATAATTTCTTTGGTACGAAAAGTTTGTTTGTCAACAAAATTTACATCCACATCTTTATAAACATCTTTAAAAGAAGAAACAACATAATTATCCTTATCAGTAAATTGGCGAAAAGATGTTTTGCCAGGAACAACCAAATTAGTTTGTCTTCCAATATTTCTATGTTCAAGATCACCCACAGTAATATCCACTTTTTCGTTCTCTGTTAAAGAAACACCAAAATTATAACCACCACTTTTTGGCGTTCTAATTTTGGATACCGGATCCTGATCAAATTTATTCCAACCAGACGGACGAACTTTTTGTATACCATTGTCAACATATGTCTGCCTTGGTGTTGGGAAAATTTTCATCACTTTTTTTCCATTACCAAGATCAGCTTCATCTTTGTACTCGTCCACCACTTTAAATAAAGAATCTGGAATTTTAATATTTTCTTCCAGTGATACTATCTTTGGAATAGCCAAAATTGAATCGGCCAGCTCTTGTTCTTCATCAATATTTCTAATTTTTAAAGGTACCAATTCATCCAACAAGAATATGTCTCTACTTAATATATTAATTTGATTGGCTAATGGTTGTTGAGTTACCAAATTATCATTCACTGTGGAAGTGTTTACTAATAAAACATTTGAAGTGCTGGAAGTGGTATCCAAATTTAGAGATGCAGTTGCGCTACTAGTTGAAAAATTATTAGTGTTATCAATCAATAGAGTACCAAATAAGGTGGTTGGTGTCGGTATACTGTCGATGTTTAATATAGTAACATTTTCTGTAGATGTCGCTATCGAATCGACAATATTAATTGCTTCTACCGGCGTACTGGTAGCACCTTCAAAGGAAAAACTGTTTAGATTTTGCAATTCTTCCGCCAACACCGGCGCTACTGGCATCAAAATCATTTGCAAAACCACAATACTCACCAACGGTTTTAATAGATATTCAGACTTGAACATATTATTTAAAGAAAAATTTTTGTTTAAGTTAAGTAATGTCATAAATATCTATTAAGGTGTTACTGATATTGTTGTGGAATTGGATACCAAACTCTGACTATCGTTCACTGTTACCTTGGCCACAAAATTACCAGGAGTGGTATATGTATGATACATTACATCATACCCCACTGAACTAGAAGCGTTAGATCCATCACCAAAATCCCAAGTATAGCTATAAAGAGATTTGTCGGATTCATAAATACGAATATTTCTGAAATATGAATCAAAATTAGTTGGACACCAGGCATTACTGCAGTAGGCATCTAAAATAAGTTTTGAAGCAAAGACAATATAGTATTGACCAACCGGAATTTTATAATGTTGCCACTGTCCTTGTTTGTTATAATTTCTGAAATCATTTATTGGCCAATCTGTATAATTGGCAGTACCGGCTAAGTTAAAGAAGCGCTTGCCAGATGTCCAAGGAGTTTCAAAACCAATATCATGACTCCAACCATAAACATTGGATTTAAAATCAAATTCTAGCATGGTGCTTGAGGTAAGAGTATAATTGACATCGTAGGTCTTGAAATTAAAGCCTACTAATCCGATTGTATCGCCACCATCTAAAACAGTTGATGTTCCAGATTGATTGGGATAAGAAGAAAAATTCTTTAAAGTTTGACTGTTAAAATTCACTTTCAACGGACTCGATAAGGCGGCACCACCAAAAGGAGTGGCGGAAAGTCTCACTGGCAGAGGTGGAACACCACTACTTGGAGAAGCAGAAATTAACGTGTCAAATGTCGCCCAAGCAGTCTTGATTGGAATAGTTTTAACGATCTGTGTTTGTCCATCATCCACAGTTACTTTGGCAGTATAATCTCCTGAATTATTATAGGTGTGATAAATGGAATCATAACCAGCCGAACTAGTGACCGTCGTACCATCACCAAAGTCCCAAGCAAAAGAATAATTTGGTTTGTCGGATTCGTAAATACGAACATTCCTGAAATAAGAATCAAAGACAGCGGGGCAATAAGCATTTCCACAATAAGAATTAAAATACATTTCACTGTAAGCTTTATTTACTAATAGTTTGCCGACTGGGATTTTGTAGTGTTTCCATTGACCTAGAGAAACATAATCGTTGAATGAATTGTCGGCGTTAATATTTTCACCATAAACCGAACTGAAAGGAATATAGTGTTTTACATTCCACACTGGGTAGCCATTGTCAAAACCAAAACCGTGGCTCCAACCAAGGCCATTGGATTTGAAATCAAGTTCGACAACTGTATTAGGTGTGATTGTGTATGGTAAATCAACTGCTTTCCACATCATCTTATTTAAGTAGAGTGTATCGCCGTTATCTTGTGATTCACCTGATCCGGTGGCATTAGTAGGGACAATGTTTCTTAGGTTTAGTTGGCTGAAATTTAATCTGTCTGATACTTTGGCGGCACCACCAGAGGCGGTGGCGGATAATTTTACTATCATAGGTGGAACACCGGAAGAAGGGTTGGCAGAAATATCAACATCCAGCAAATCTATTTTACTCAAAATATTAATTTTAATGACACTCCAAAAAGATGATAACAAATTTTTTATAGAACTAACCGATTGTAAAACAAAATTATTCAAACCAGACAAGAGTGTATTGTCCGTTTTATTTTGAATGTCTAAACTTTGATTACCAAAACTTTTTACACCAAGATCAATCGCCAATTTGTTGCCCAATCCATCAAAAACATCTTTTCTGCCATTTGATAAATTGACTACGATCTCATCAGATGAACTACTAGTGTCCAAATTCACCAATAATGGACTGCCCACTGCCACAGACGAAAGCATAGTAGGAAAACCAGTCAAAATATTTCCACTATTTTTTTCTATTGCCACTAATTTATTATCGCGACTAACTCCATATATTATGGTTTCGTCAGTATTATACGACACCGGATAAATTATTTCTGAATTTAATGTTATTTTTTTTGTTAAAATAATTTTTGCACCATCCCACGCATAAATATCCAATACTTTATTATCCGGATAAGCGAGTACCAATTCAGTGCCATTATTATTAACCGCAACAGCCACTGGCTTGGAAACATCCAACAAAATTATTGATGTAAGTTGACTTCCGTTTAAATGAATTTTTAAAACTTTACCGCTTTGTGCCGAAATCAACAGATCTCTCACCAACTGGTTTTTTAACGGTAAAGCAACAGTATCGTAATAATAACTTTCTGAACCCAAAACAGTAGAGGCTAACAACTTTTTAGCGCCATCGTAAACAAATAAGGTATAAATATTATTTACATCACGGCCATCCCATATCACCCTGTTTCTAACCGGTGCTGT
>JAVHSM010000034.1:4302-14365 GCA_036172155.1 Candidatus Magasanikiibacteriota bacterium | reverse complement strand
CCTAACGAACCGGAGGGGGCATTTTATCTTTTCCCCAATTTTGAAAATGTTTTAAAATTAAAATATTTACAAGAATTAAACATCAAAACCGACAAAGAATTAGTGCGCTGGTTTTTGTACGAAAAAGGCATCGCCGTTTTGGCCGGCAGTGATTTTGGCAGTGGCGCCAAAGACTATATTCGTTTCTCTTATGCCGAAGATCGCAACAACCATATTATCCCAGGGGTCAAGCACCTTTTGAAAACAGTGATTGAATTAATCGAAAAATCAGGCGAGACTTCTCCGTTATCTTTGGAAAATATTAACGAACGAGTGAAAGAGTTGGAAAATAAATATTTATGAACGAAGATATACTAGCAAAGATTATTCCACTTGGTGCTAAATACAAAGGCCTTACTGCCGCACAAGCCAACAGTGCCCAAACCAAATACGGACTGAATACCCGTCCAGCCACCAAACCAAAAACTTTTCTTGTTCGTTTTTGGCATATTGCCAGCGAACCGATGATTTTGTTGTTGCTTGCGGCATCCACTATTTATTTTTTTCTTGGCGATCGGGTGGAAGCGTTTTTTTTATTATTTTCTGTCATCCCGGTAGTAGTCATGGAGTTTATTCAACAACAGCGCACCGATCAAGCCATCCAAGCGCTCGATAAAATTATGGTAGAATTTTGCCAAGTTTATCGCGACGGCGAAGTAAAAAAAATGGAAACAAAGTATTTAGTTCCCGAAGATCTGGTTTATGTGACTGCCGGCGACAAAGCACCGGCCGATGGTGTATTGACCAATTCGTTTGGTTTGATGATTGATGAATCAATGCTCAGTGGCGAATCCATTGCCGCTACCAAAAGTGCGATCAGTGGCTCTGCGATTTCCGAAGATAACAAACTTTATCAAAATACGTTGGTGGTTCAAGGTGAAGGTTATTTTGTGGTGACCGCTACCGGCGTTCACACCGCGTATGGCAAACTGGGAAGTTTATTGCAAAAAATAGAACAGCTTGATACTCCCCTACAAAAAAATATCCACAAACTGGTGCGCTCGGTGGCAATAGTGGCTATTTTTGTTTCTATCTTAGTCGGGATACTGCTTACTTTTGAATCGGATTGGGTGCAAGGATTGCTTGGCGCTATTACCATGTTTATGTCACTGATTCCGGAAGAATTTCCGATTGTGTTTAGTGTATTTCTCATTATGGGTGTCTGGCGTATGACCAAACAAAAAGCGCTTACTCGTGAAATGGCGATGGTCGAAACGCTTGGCTCGGCTACTGTCATTTGTACCGACAAAACCGGCACACTCACCGAAGGAAAAATGGCTTTGGAAGAAATATTTTTTAATAACAAAGTACACACAATTAAAGATATTAAAAAAGATGAAAAAGATTTTGAAAAACTTATCAAAACTGCTTTATTATCTCTAGAACAAATAGCGATTGATCCAATGGAAGTGGAAGTGCAAAATTTTGCCACCAAACTTGGAATTGATGTACCCGCCTACTTTCATACACACACCCTAGTACAAGATGTGCCATTTGAATCAAAAAATAAAATGGTGCACCATCTGTGGAAAGATGCGCAAAATGTTTGCATTCAATATAGCGCTGGCGCACCGGAATCTATTATACAAAACAGTAATTTGTCCGCCAGTGAAAAAAAATCTGCGCAAACTGCCTATGAAACCATGGCCGGAAACGGTTATCGCGTGATTGCTGTGGCGCAAAAAGATTGTTCGCTAGACAAAAATATTAGCGTGAAAAACTTAGAATTTGTCGGACTACTATCCATGAGCGACCCGCCTCGCGCTGGCGTTAAAGAAGCTATCGATACCTGCCAAAAAGCCGGCATTCGCGTCATTATGATTACCGGTGACAATCAGCTCACCGCCCACAACATTGCCGAACATATCGGTATGAAACACAACGAGCAATTGATCAATGGCACCGATTTGGAAAATCTATCCGACGATGCACTAAAAGAAATAGTACGCCGACATGATATTTTTTCGCGTGTTAAACCGGAACAAAAATTTGCAATCGTTAATGCTTTGCAAAATTTGGGCGAAGTGGTAGCGATGACCGGCGACGGTGTCAACGATGCTCCCGCTCTCAAAAAAGCCAACATTGGTATTGCTATGGGACAAAAAGGTACCGAAGTGGCGCGCGCGGCCGCAGGAATTGTATTACTCGACGATAATTTTTCCACCATCGTCAATGCCATCCGAGAAGGCCGACACATCTATGATAATTTACGCCAAGCTTTTTCATTTTTATTTTCATTTCATTTGCCGATTGTGGGACTAGCTATTTTGCCATTATTTTGGGGAGAACCGCTGGTATTTTTGCCAATCCATATCGTCTTTTTGGAATTATTTTGCGATCCGGCAGCCGTGATTGGTTTTGAACGCGAGTCCGCTCGTCGTCACCTGATGCTCGAGCCCCCTCGCCCCGCCAATGAACCTCTCATAAATTTTAAAATACTATACAGAATATTGGTACAAGGTGTCGGCATGCTCGCACTTTCTTTTGGTTTTTATTATTATTTTGTCATCTACCTACACCAACTGGAATTGGGGCGCACTATGGCCTTTGCTTCTTTAATAATTTCACAAACACTTTTGGTTTTTATCACCCGCGAATGGCACCAAATAAAAACCAACTGGTTGATGTTGATAATTTCCGGATCCACTATTTTTTTATTATTTTTTATTTTATATTTACCAACCTGGCGTGAAGTTTTTCACCTTATCAAACTTAATAATCAACAAACCGTTCAATTGATTTCAGTTTCATTTTTTTCAGTACTGCTAATAAAATTACTAACCAAAATAAAAAAATAATCTATGTCGTTGGAAGAAATTGTAAAATCCGAACCGGCTTATCGTCTAGATCAAATCTATCTAGCTTGGTTTGATAAAAACATCCACAATTTTTCCGAGATTACTACCCTATCCAAAAATTTACGTGAACAACTGACCGGTGAACCTTGGATGACAGTGAAAGAAAAAGTCTTACAAACCAGTAAAAACGACGGCACACGCAAAGCCCTGCTGGAATTTTCCGACGGCAAAGTGGTAGAAAGTGTACTGATGCCGCGTGTTAGTAAAAAAATAATTCCCGGTGATCGCCCTCGTTTTACTATTTGTGTCTCGTCCCAAGTTGGCTGTCCGATGGCTTGCGCTTTTTGTGCAACCGGCAAACTGGGATTCACGCGCAATCTTAGCTATCGCGAAATCATCGACCAGATGCGTTATTGGCAACAGATATTGTGGGAAAAAGATGAAGGAGAAATAGACAACATTGTTTTTATGGGACAAGGCGAGCCGCTGTTGAATTATAACAATGCCAAATTAGCCTTAAAAATTTTGGTAAAATATGCTAAAATAGGACAACGCAAAATCACTCTATCCACTGTCGGTGTCCCCGAAAGTATGGACAAAATGGTGATTGAAAAAGATTTTCCGGCTGTGCGTTTTGCCCTATCACTACACAGTGCACTGTCCCAAAGCCGTTTGGCGATTATTCCGTCGAATCGTCCCGGATTTTTGGATTGGCTCGTAGAATGGACGAAAAAATATCACACTGCTTTTCCCAGTCGCACTCATTTTGTCGGATTGGAATATATTATGTTGAAAGGGGTCAACGATGATACGGAACATCTCAAGGCACTGATAAAACTATGCTTAAAATTAGGATCAATTCGCGTGAACCTAATCCCCTACAACGCTAGCTCGTGCAATGATATGTTTGAAGGCACGGACTTCGCTATCATTCAAACCTGGCAAGAAAAAATGAATAACCATAATATCACTTGCACTATTCGTCGCTCACAAGGGTTAGATATTGATGCGGCATGTGGGCAGTTGGCGAATAAAAATCATGTATAATGATAATATGTAAAAATTTCCCATAATTTAAGCAGACTGCCTGTCATTCTGAGCGGAGGCTCGCGCCGTAGTCGAAGAATCCCTTAACAACGACTATCACACCAAAGGATTCCTCCACTCGTGCGAACTCGGTCGGAATGACAGCCTGTGGCATCTCGTAAGATCAGTGACAAAGCGGAATATTAACAAATAAAAAATATACTACTAGCAAGTTATAAAATTTGAAACACACGATAGATATATATGTCCAAAAAAAATATCACAGTCGCCATTCTCGGTGCCGGCAACATGGGTACCGCGCTGGGTCAGATCATTGCCACTAATGGCTATCAAATAAAATTGTGGAACTACGCCGGTGATCCTGAACCACTTGACCAAATTATCGCACATCATGAAAATAAAAAATATCTGCCTGGTATTAAATTATCACACAATCTAAAAGCGGAAAAAGATTTAGAAAAAGCGGTGCGCGATAGTAAAATAATTTTCTTTGTACTTCCTAGTAATTGTATCGGCGGTATCATAAAATGCTCCGCTCCATTTATGTCGCCTGGAACTGTTTGCGTCGATGTATCCAAAGGATTGGATACCAAAACACTGGATATCATTACCGACGTTATGAAAAAAATGTTGCCGGCTCATTCACGCGCGCAGATCACCACTATTTCCGGTCCGGCGATTGCGGTGGAGATGGTCAAAGGCGGATTTACTGCCATGAATATCGCGAGCCGTAGTAAGAACGCCGTTCAATTGGTAAAAAAAATATTATGCAACGATAATTTACGATTAAAAGAAACTCAAGATATCATCGGGGTAGAGCTAGGTGGCTCATTTAAAAATATTTACGCTATTGCTATCGGCATCTGCGATTTTTACAAATGGCCAATGAATACCAAGGCGGCCATTTTGGTAAGTGGAATGAAAGAAACCTCCACTCTACTGCAAAAAATTGGTGGCAAAGAAGAAACTGTTTTTGATTTAGCCGGATTGGGAGATCTTATTGGTACTGCACTATCTGTCCATTCTCGCAACCGTCGTTTTGGTGAATATCTGCCAGAATCACACAACAAAGATATAACCTTGAAAAAAGTTGGACAAGTAGTTGAGGGTGTTGAAGCTTGCACAACCGCTTTGGCTTTGGCAAAAAAACACAAAGTTAAAATGCCGTTAGCCTCAGCGATCAATAAAATAATTAACAAAGGCATACCGGCCGACATCACCTTAAAAAAGTTTTTAAAAACTATTTCCTAAAATGTCCAAATCCAAAAAAGAAAATGACAACCAACAGTTACAAATAATTGCAATATTTTTTGTTATTATGGCTTTGGTTATAATTGTAAAACTTTTTATTTTGCAGGTTGTTCAGGCCGATTATTATCACACTTTTGCTTTGAGCTCACATGAAATTTACAAACAAATTCATCCCTCCCGCGGCGCTATATATTTTCAGGATGGCCGCACCAAAAAAGAATATCCAGCCGCCATCAATCGCCAATATTTTTTGATTTATGCCGTACCCAAAGAAATAAAACCGGAAGCAATTGCTAGCACCACCGACAAAATAATGCAAATTCTAGCATTGCCCAAAACCGATCGTGATACAATTTCCAAAAAATTGTCACGCCCCGATGATCTCTATGAACCGATCGCCAAAAAAATCGACGATGAAACCGCGAATAAATTGAAAACTGAAAAACTAACCGGGTTGTATTTTACACCACAAGAATATCGCTACTATCCAGAAGAAAATATTGGTGCATCTATTTTTGGATTTTGTCGTTTGGACGATAAAGGCACACAACAAATTGGAAATTACGGAATTGAAGGCTATTGGGATGACACTTTGACCGGACACACCGGTTTTATCGCCGGCGAACGCGGTGCACTCGGTAGTTGGATTACGACGGCTATACAATCCAAGATTAACGCTCAAAACGGCGCTGACTTGGTTTTGACAATCGATCGAACATTAGAATTCAAAGCTTGTGAATTATTGCAAAAAGGTATGGATGAATACAAAGCCAAAAGTGCGTCACTCGTGATGATGAATCCAAAAACCGGTGCAGTGTTGGCCATGTGTAGTCTACCGGATTTTAATCCTAATAAATATTCAGAAGTGGACGACATTCGATCATTCAACAACAATAATATTTTTACTCCGTATGAACCGGGGTCGGATTTTAAACCAATTATTATGTCGATTGGTATTGATTTGGGTGTGGTGTCCCCCAATACTACTTTCAACGATCCCTGCTCGCGCACCATCAATAATTTTACCATTCACAATGCCATGAACAAATGTTATGGCACACAAACCATGACACAAGTGTTGGAAAATTCCGTCAACACCGGTATGATTTTTGTTTCAGAAAAAATCGGCCGAGACCATTTTCGTGATTATGTAAAAAAATACGGCTTTGGTGAAAAAACTGGTATTGAATTGAGCTCTGAAGTTGGCGGAAATATCTCTTCTCTGGATAAAAATAGAGATATTTATACCGCAGTGGGATCATTTGGGCAAGGTTTGACTGTTACCACTTTACAAATTGCGACTGCTTATTCGGCAATTGCCAATCAAGGACTTTTACCAAAACCTTTTATTGTATCCGAAGTCAGATATGAAGACGGTAAAAAAGAAATTACTCAACCAAAAACTACGGAAAAAGTAATCTCACAGCGCACCGCCAAACTTACTAGTGGGATGATGGTATCGGTAGTGGAAAACCATTACAAAGCGGCAAAAATTAACGGTTATTATGTAGCCGGAAAAACCGGTACCGCTCAGATTGCTGAAAATGGAAAATACAGCAACGACAGAACCAATCATACTTTCGCCGGTTTTGCGCCGGCCACTGATCCTCAGTTTGTTTTAGTAGTAAAATATGAAGAGCCACAAAGAAAATGGGCGGAACAAACAACGTTGCCGGTGTTTCATGATCTGATGAAATTTACTTTGCAATATTATGCGGTGCCGTTTGATCGATAAACATTGTCATTTCGAATGAGTATGAGAAATCTTTTCATTGTCATTCCCGCGAAAGCGGGAATCCACACCGACACTGTCATTCCGAGCGAGGCAACAGCCGAACCGAGGAATCCCTTTCGCCGTTGTTAAGAGATTTCTCCGCTCACCCCCGCCAAGGCGGGTCGGTCGAAATGACAACCAAGAAATCTTGAAACCATTTTTATATCCGGCTGATTAATTCATTTAATATAAATAGATTCCCGCTTTCGCAGGAATAACAACTAAAAAATATGCTCAAAACTCTTTTACACTCCATGCTAAAATATTTCTCCAAAAAAATTATTAAAAAATATCGGCCCGATGTGATTGGCATTACTGGTTCGATTGGTAAATCATCATCCAAGGAAGCGATTGCTACCGTTTTGGCGACAAAATTTAATGTTCGCAAAAGCCAAAAAAATTATAATAATGAGATTGGTGTGCCGCTCACTATTATCGGCATTGACAAAACTCCCGGGCGTTCAATTTTTGGCTGGTTGAGAGTTTTTCTTAAAGCAAAAAATTTACTTTTTATAAAAAATAAAAATTATCCGGAAATTTTGGTATTGGAAATGGGCGCTGACAAACCTGGTGATATCCCCTATCTGGTCGATATCGCTCCGTGCAAAGTCGGCGTGCTTACCTATATTTCTCATGCTCATACCGAAGCTTTCAAAACTATCAAAAAAATTGCTCAAGAAAAACGCGTGATTATTTCTCATCTACAACGCGACGGATTTGCGGTATTAAATTTTGATAACGAAATGGTAATGCAAAATGCCAATACCACCAAAGCGGAAATTGTCACCTACGGTTTCAAAGACGGCGCTGATTTTCGCGCGACCGATGTGAACTTCATCAACGATGAAAATTCACTTTGGCCAATCGGCTTGAATTTTAAATTAAATTATAAAGGAAATATTGTTCCGGTATTTTTACCAGAAGCAATAGCCGAACATATTATTCCATCGGCGCTGTGTGCTTTGGCGGTTGGTAATATTTTTGGCGTGAATATTTTGGATGCCATTCACAGTTTGCGTGAATGGGAACCGATGGCTGGACATATGCGTATTATAGATGGCATAAAAAATACTTTAATTATTGATGATACTTATAATTCTAGCCCTGAGGCAGCGAAGTCTGCTCTTTTAACTTTATCAAAAATTTCAGTGAAAGAGGGTGCCAAAAAAATCGCCGCCTTGTCCGATATGCTCGAACTCGGCCCAGAGACTGAAAATGCTCATCGCGAGATTGGTTTCAAAGTCGCCGAGCTTGGCATTGATTTTTTGATCACCGTTGGTGAAGCCAGCAAACACACAGCCGCGGCCGCGCGCGAAGCCAGTATGAATGATAATCAAATCGTATCCTTTGCCGACAGCATTAGCGCCGGAAAATTTTTGCAAGAAAAATTACATCGCAACGATGTGGTTTTGATAAAAGGCTCACAAGGATTAAGAATGGAAAGAATCGTCAAAGAGGTAATGGCCGAACCGCTTGATGCCGAAAAATTATTGGTACGACAAACCAAAGAGTGGTTAAGATAATTTAGCTTGATTTTTTCCTTATTTTAGGCTAACATTAAGCAATGGAAATTTCTCTATTACAAACTTCGTTACTTTTCTTTATTGGCACTTCTGCCTTTTCTTTTGTTTTGGCGCCAATTTTGATCAAAGTTTTATATAAATTCCAAATTACCCGTCGTTCTGACTATGATTTTACTCTTTATGGCGACCGACAAATCAAGGTTGGCACGCCAATTATGGGCGGATTGTTGGTAATTATCGCCATCACCACCATCACTTTGATTTTCAATTGGAATCGTAAATACACCTATGTACCAATGGGTGTGATGGGCATTGCGGCAGTGTTGGGAGCGGCTGATGATCTGCTAAATATTTTTGGAGAAAAACGTCGTATTCGCACTTTGAAACAAACCATTACTTTGATAAAAGTTCATCGTCACTGGTATGTGCGATTATGGTACATAATCATTTTTCCGTGGGAATTTTTCAAACACCTCACTCACATGCTAGGTTCTCATCCAGGCCGCGGCATTCAAGTACACGAGAAACTATTGTTTCAATTTTTAGCCGGTGCGGTAGCGGCCTGGTGGGTTTACACCAAGCTTGATCCACATTGGCATTTGCTCAGTGTGCCATTTGACGGATATCTCAATGCCGGATTGTGGATCGTGCCAATTATAATTTTGTTTGTAATGTTCACGGCCAACGCAGTGAATATTGCCGACGGATTGGATGGGCTGGCTGGAGGATCTTTGCTGATTACTTTTATTGGTTTGACGGTTATTAGTTGGATAGAAGGGCGCACGGCTTTTGCTCCGCTGAATGCGACGGTTGCCGGGGCATTGCTCGCTTATACTTATTTCAATATTAAACCGGCGAGATTTCAGATGGGCGATGTGGGGTCGCTCGGATTGGGCGCGCTTTTGGCTATCAACATGATTTCCATTGATAAGACTTTGTATATCCCAATTTTTGGGTTTATTTTTTATATCGAAGCCATCGTGGTAATTCTACAAGTATTTTCTCGCCGTTTATTTGGCCGCCGACTTTTCAAAATGGCGCCACTGCATCATCATCTGGAATTCAAAGGATGGAGTGAAGAAAAAATTGTAATGCGCTTTTGGATTATTCATGCGTTGGTGGTGATTATAGGGATTTGGATGACGCTTTATAAATATTAACATCGCAACGTCATTCTGAGCAACACCACCGTCATTCTGAGCGATAGTGAAGAATCCCTTTACATTTTTATATGAACAACAGTTACACATATATAATGGCAAGCGATAGCGGAACTTTGTATATAGGCGTAACAAATAATTTAGAGAGAAGAGTGTCAGAACACAAACAAAATTTAGTAAAAGGTTTCACCCAAAAATATAATTGTCACAAGTTGGTTTACTATGAAACTTTTTCAAACGTTACAAATGCCATAAACAGAGAAAAACAACTTAAAGGATTATTAAGAATAAAAAAACAAAATTTAATAAAGACAATCAATCCAACATGGAAAGATCTAAGTCAAGAATGGACTTAAAATGTAAGGGATCCTTCGTTCCACTCAGGATGACAGCGAATTAATATTCAAAAACAACCATCGTCATTCTGAGTGAAACGAAGAAAGAGTAATCAACCTGTCGTCATTCTGAGTG
>JAVHSM010000034.1:0-4202 GCA_036172155.1 Candidatus Magasanikiibacteriota bacterium | reverse complement strand
GAGTGAAACGAAGAAAGAGTAATCAACCTGTCGTCATTCTGAGTGAAACGAAGAAAGAGTAATCAACCTGTCGTCATTCTGAGTGAAACGAAGAATCCCTTTTTAATGAATCAATATGTATCTAACCTGGAGTAACAAAACCACCACCGATTTCTCCGATAAAAATATAAATTCTCTCTATGAGAATGGGTTTTTATTTACTCGCACCGGACGGGGCGATATGTACCAGACCCGCAGTTTGCGCATTGATTTAGCAAAATTTAAATTAAACAGTGAAAACCGCCGAGTTTTAAAACATGTAGAAAATATTTTTTTGGAAGTCGCCGATATCCCTTACACCAATTATCATTGGGGTATACACAAGTTGGGAAAAGATTTTTATGAAACCAAATTTGGCGAAAAAACTTTTAGCGCACAAAAAATTAAAGAATTGATTACCGATAAAGAAAAAAGTAACTTTAATAAATTATTAATTTTTAGACAAAAAGAAGATAACTTGGCTATCGGGTATGTGATTTGTTTTGAGACCAACAATATTTTACATTACTGCTACCCATTTTACGATTTGAGTGTCAAAACAAAAAATCTTGGCATTGGCATGATGACCAAAGCAATTGTCTGGGCACAAGAGAATAATAAAAAATATGTTTATCTCGGTTCAGCCAAAGACGAGAAGGCAAAATACAAATTACAATTCGAAGGTATTGAGTGGTATGACAGAAAAACATGGCAAACCGATTTAGAAGTATTAAAAAAAGAAATTAAATAACATGGACAAAAAACACATCCATTTCATTGGCATTTGTGGAGTCGGGATGAGCGCCTTGGCTATTTTGTGGCAGAAAAAAGGATGGAAAGTAACTGGCTCTGATGTTGGTTTTTATCCACCGGTTTCTACTCATCTCACTGAGCATCAGATTGCTTATTACCCAGGCTGGCATTCAGAGAAAATCGGCAACTGTCATCCCCGTGAAAACGGGGATCTAAAAAATGAACAGGATTCCCGTTGGAATTTATCCTCGCGGAGTGGGGGCGGGAATGACAAAGAAATGATCTGTTCAAAAAAACCGGACTTAGTAGTAGTTGGCAATGTCGCCGGTAGTGAAAATCCGGAATTAAAATATGTTTTGGAAAATAATATTCCCCATGTTTCCTATCCAGAATTAATCTCTCAAAATTTAATCAAAGAAAACTCCATCGTCTGTGCCGGCACCTACGGCAAGACCACCACGGCCGCGATGTTGGCCTTTGTATTAAAAGAAGCCAACCTATCTCCTGCCTATATGTTTGGCGGTATTTCCAATTCATTGCCTTTGAGTGCTGACGATCTTGGTGGTGATTATAGTGTCATCGAGGGAGATGAATACAAAACCAGCCGCGACGATCTGCGCGCCAAATTTTTCTCTTATCGCCCCACTCACCTTCTGCTTACCGGTATCAAATGGGATCATGCGGATGTCTACCCAACCGGAGAATCATATCTAGATGCTTTTAAAAAACTGGTGGCGATGGTACCAAAAAATGGTTTTATAGTCGCCAATATTGATGAAGACAATATCAAAAAAATAATTTCCTCGGCAGTGGCACCGGTAGTCACTTATGGCCATGAAAACAGCAACTATATATATGAAGACATCACTCAATCCAAAAACGGTATAGGGTTTACCATTGAAAATGTTGGCGAAGTTTACAATCTCACTTCACCAATGCTTGGAGATTTCACGGCCAAAAATATCTGTGGCGTTTTCATTATCGCCAAAGAGCTTGGTGTAGAACCGGATCGTATTATTGAAGCTATCAAAAAATTCAAAGGTATAAAACGCCGCCTAGAAAAACGCGGAGCGACCATCAACGGCACCGATGTTTATGATGATATTGCCCACTCCCCAGCCAAAGCCAAAGCTATTTTGACCAATTTAAAAAATATTTATTCCGGAAAAGTTTTTGCCATCTTTGAGCCCAACACCGGTAATCGCCAAAAAGAATCTCTACCGGATTACGATCATCAATTCAGTGACGCCACCGAAATAATCATCCCACGCTTGACCAAAGTAAAAACTCCGGGCAGTATTGAAGGAGAGACATTAACCAAAGTGATTGCCAAAACTCACGGTAATGTAAAATATTTTGAAAAAGATGAGGAACTAATAAATTATTTAAAACATACCCCTCAAACCAATGACGCCATTGTTTTTATGGGTAGTCATAGTTTCAGGGGAATGATTGAAACGCTCTGTCATTCCGAGCGAAGCAAAGCGTAGCCGAGGAATCACTTAGATATGAATAACTACAACTATTATGTATACATTCTAAGCAGTGACAGTGGCACTTTATACATAGGAGTAACCAATAATATGGAAAGACGCTTATCCGAACATAAACAAAAATTGATTGATGGCTTTACAAAAAAATATTCATGTTATAAATTAATTTACTACGAACATTATAATAATATAAATAATGCAATTGAATGGGAAACGCAATTAAAAAAATGGCGCCGAGATAAAAAAGAATTTTTAATAAAAACACTAAATCCTACTTGGAAAGATTTGAGTGAAGAGTGGCGATAATGGATTCCTCCACTCGTTGCACTCGGTCGGAATGACAAACTATATGAAAATACCAAAACAAGCCAAAAAAGTTTTTACCGGAAAAATTTTTGATGTTTATCAATGGCCGCAAAAAATGTTTGATGGATCAACCGCGACTTTTGAAATGATCAAACGTCCGGATACTGTACAAATAATCGCGACACAAGATAATAAAATTATCACTACAAAAGAAGTTCAACCAAACGATAAACGCGAACACGGGTTTTTGGGTGGACGAGTAGACCAAGAAAAAAATCCGTTAGTAGCAGCTAAAAGAGAATTACTAGAAGAAGCTGGGATGGTATCGAACAAATGGAAACTATTAAAAACCTATCGTCCGGTGCATAAAATGGATTGGACCGTTTACTACTATGTCGCGCGAGAATGTGAAACAATTGCTAAACAAAATTTGGATGCCGGAGAAAAAATTACTCTTGTCAAAAAAAGTTTTGAACAGTTTATCAAAGATACTATTGCCTTGCCAAAATGGAATAATCAATTTGTTTCTGACATACTAAGGATGCAGATAAAAGGAAAAGAAGAATTAAATAAATTTAAAAAACAGATTTTTGGCAAATAAAAAAGCTCCGGTTATCAGAGCTTCGCAGGTTGATTACTTATTTACCCTCATCCACCACTTCGGCTTTGACTTTGTCATCATCGATAGAGGTAACTTCCAGAGTAATACCACACATCTCGCATTCGAGTACATGACCGATATCTAAATCCGGATAAGAGGTTAAATCAACAGAGTTTTTACATTCAGTACAAATTAAAAGCATAAACTAATATTTAAGCTAAATAACAAAAGCAAAAACAAGTATATCAAAAATAATCGCTTTTGGCAAGACCTATGATTACCACCCAAACAAAACATCCAAAATTGGCTAAAACGCTAGGATTAGAGGTTCCGCTCTACTTTAAGCGTGAAGATCTGCACCCCCTCGGTTCACACAAAGGGCGTTCTTTGCCGTTAATGATAGAAAGTTATGTCAAACAGGGGTATGGAAATTTTGTAATATCTTCCTCTGGTAATGCCGCTTTGGCCGCTGGTTTGTACATCAAAAAATATAATCAAAAACATAAAAACAAACTAACTTTGCAAATTTTTGTTGGGGAGAAAATTGATAGCGGGAAGTTAAAATTGTTGAAGGGATTTCTCCGCTCGTCGGAGTTTATCCTGAGCCCCCGCTTTGCGAGGATAAACTATGTCGAAGGAGTCGAAATGACAGCAAAAAATATACAACAACAAAACGATATAATAATTACTCAAACAAAAAATCCAAAACAATCAGCTTTCCAAATGGACAAATCCTGGCAAGCAAAAATACTAAGACAATCAACCGACGATTCTGCTCTAACCGGATATGAACAATTGGCCATTGAATTAAGTAAAATAAAAAAATTATCCGCTGTTTTTATCCCTACCAGTAGCGGCACTACCGCTCAAGGACTTTTTGAGGCTTTTCAAAAATTAAAAATCAATCCACAAATTCATATTGTGCAGACGAGCGCAGTACATCCAATGGTAGACGAAATTTTAAAAGGGATTCCTCGATTCGCAAAGCTCACTCGGAATGACAAAGAGCACTGTCATTTCGACTCCTTCGA
>JAVHSM010000033.1:0-42568 GCA_036172155.1 Candidatus Magasanikiibacteriota bacterium | reverse complement strand
CGCTTGCGCGCTCAAACAATGTCGGTGCCCCACACTTGGTTCGGTCGGATAATTTTAAGGCCTTTCAAAAGATATGGATACTTGCGGTATTGTTGGTTGGATTGGCTCGTATTTGGCTTAAATCTGGGGTAAATGGCCTCTAAACCCATAGTTGATCTATTATATCACCGAATTGTATCTTAATGGGTTGTCTCGTTTTCCCAGACCATTATAGTTCAGACTTTAAAAATAGCTAGGATGGCTTACTGTATGGTTTATTTTTATGATTACACATAAATAAATTTTGCTTGCTATATTATATAAAATTAGGTAGAATATTAGTGTCATAAAAAATTAATTTTTAAATGAAATAGCTAATTTAAGCTAAATTTAGATATGAGAGAATTGCCTAAAGCTTACGAACCCCAAAAATATGAGGATCTAATATACAAACGCTGGGAAGAAAGCGGGTTTTTTAATCCAGACAATTTAACAGGAGAGCCGTTTTCTATTCTTTTCCCACCACCAAATGTTACCGGTGTTTTACATCTTGGACATGCTTTGGAAAATTCCTTGATGGACACGATGATACGTTATCAGCGTATGAAAGGTAAAAAAGCACTATTATTACCAGGTACAGACCATGCTGCTGTTGCTACTCAAGCTAAAGTTGAAAAAGATTTGATCAAACATGGTCATCTCCACCCTCGAGAAGAATATGGCCGTGAAAAATTATTAGATATCATTCGTGAATTTGCCGAGAGTTCCAAGGCTACTATTTTAAATCAAATTAAAAAAATGGGGACTAGTTGTGATTGGTCTCGTTTGGCTTATACTTTTGATGATAAACGTAGTTTAGCGGTAAACATTGTTTTTAAAAAAATGTATGATCATGGTTTAATTTATCGTGGTTATCGAGTAGTGAATTGGTCAGTCAAAGGACAATCTACTTGTTCTGATGATGAACTGGTGCATATCGAGCGTGATGCTAAGATGTATACATTTAAATATTCTAAAGATTTTCCGCTTGTTATTTCCTCTACTCGTCCTGAAACTAAATTAGGTGATACCGCTGTGGCTGTGAACCCAAAAGATGAACATTATCAAAAATATATTGGTCAAACTTTTGTAGTTGATGTCGGGGCACAAAAACCATTGAATATAAAAATTATTGCCGACGATGGTGTTGAAATTGAGTTTGGAACTGGAGCTTTGGGTGTGACACCAGCTCATAGCGCGATTGATTACGAAATGTATTCCAAACAAAAAGCTCAAGGCACACCAATAGATTTAGTTCCGGTAATCGGAACAGATGGAAAAATGTTGGCTGCTGCTGGTGACAAATATGTTGGATTAACCGTGATAGAAGCTCGTATAAAATTTGTTGAATGGTTAAAAGAAAATAATTTATTAATAAAAGAAGAGGATATAAAACAAAATGTTGGTACTTCAGATCGTTTTGGGGATGTGGTTGAAGCCTTGCCTTTGACTCAGTGGTTTGTAGATGTTAACAAAATTATTCCAAGTAAAAATAAGAGTCTTAAAGATTTAATGAAAGAAGCGGTAACTGTTGGTCACAATGGAGATATTAATCAAAAAATTAAAATTACCCCAGAACGCTTTGAAAAAGTTTATTTAAATTGGATAGATAATCTTCGTGATTGGTGTATTTCTCGTCAAATTTGGTGGGGACATCGCGTGCCAGTATGGTATAAAGGTGAAGAAATTTATTGTGATTTAAAAGCACCAGAAGGCGAAGGTTGGTCTCAGGATGAAGATACTTTGGATACTTGGTTTAGTTCTGGTCTTTGGACTTTTTCTACTTTGGGTTGGCCTGATGATCTTAAGGATATAGGTGCATATCATCCGACTAGTTGGATGCAGATGGGTAATGAAATTATTTTCTTTTGGATGGCTAGAATGATTTTGATGACCACCTATGCTGTCGATGCTATTCCGTTTAAAGAAGTGTATATACACGGCATGTTACGTGATGAGCATGGGAAGAAATTTTCTAAATCAGCCAATAACGGTATTGACCCACTTGATGCTATAAAAGAATATGGTTGTGATGCTCTGCGCTTAAGCTTGTTGTCCGGTATTTCACCTGGAAATGATTCAGCTTTTTATAAAGAAAAAATAGAGGGATCGCGTAATTTTGTTAATAAACTTTGGAATATTTCTCGTTATGTTTTTTTACAGATTGAAAAAGCTGATAAAAATATTTTAAAACCTAAAGCCAAAACATTGTCTGACAAGTGGATTTTATCTAAATTAGAAATAGTAAAAGCTGAAACGGAAAAACTTTTAGATCGTTCTGATTTTTCTTTGGCAGTTGAAAATTTACGCACCTTTACTTGGGCTGAATTTGCGGATTGGTATTTGGAAATTGCCAAAGTGGAAAGTGGCAAAGAAGAAATTTTAAATTATATTTTAAATACCATTTTGAAATTATGGCATCCTTTCATACCGTTTGTGACTGAACAGATTTGGAGCGAAGTCTATGGGGCAGATAAAATTTTAATGGTTGAAAAATGGCCATCTGCTGTCATTCCGACCGTAGTGGAGGAATCTCTTTTACAATTTGAAACCATAAGAAATATCGTCACCGGCATCCGCGTTTTGCGTGCCGAAAATAAAATTGAACCGGTTTTCAAATTGGAAGCCATGATTGGCGCCGGCAAAAAATTAAATTTAATCAAAGAAAATTCAGAAATTATTAAATCTCTGGCGCGTTTAGAAAGTCTGGAAATTCTTGAAAAAGCTCAAAAATCTCAAACTTCAGCCGGATTTGTAGAGGGTGATGTCGAAATATATGTTGAATTATCCGGAGCGATTGACTTGGATAAAGAAAAAGAACGTCTGCAAAAAGAATTCGAATCTTTGACTAAATTTATTAATGGTTTGGAAAATAAGTTGGCTAACGAAGAATTCGTAAAAAATGCTCCGCCAGCTGTCGTGGAAAAAGAACATCAAAAATTATCCGAGGCACAAGCAAAATTGGATAAAATAGAAGCACAACTTTAATTATTTTTTATTATTGTATGAGTGGTGATACAAATGATATAGGGGTGTTGTCAGTTGGGGAACAGGTATCAGCAGAAATGAATCGCAAAAAAGAGCAAGAACTAAAAGATAAAGCTTCTGATTATTTAACAGTATTAAATTTTTTAAATAATCGCCACAATGATAGTTTTATTTCTCAGGTTAAGAAAAATATTCAAATAAATGATCAAGTTGCGATCGATGAATTATTTTTACAAAATGAACAGCAAATAACTAAAATTTTTGGTTTGTTTAATTTTTTAAGAAGTAATGAGGAATCAATCGCGCGCTGTCAACACGATTTGGGGGCTATTGCCAACGGTGTAGAAGGTAATTTGTCGCTTATTTTAGACTATGTTCATGAAGGTGATGAAATAAATTTTGAATTATTAAAAAATTTATTGTATGTTTGGGATCGGTATTTTGTTGTCGTGGAAGATATGTTGTTGCGTATGGTTTCAAAGGAAAAAATATCTTCTGAATTTCAAACAGGAACAGATGTGGACGCGCTCAAAGGAGTTGATGATTATTTTAATACACGAGAATTAGAAAGTATAAGGGTATTTTCTACAAAAGCAGGTTCGGCTTATAAAAAAATTAATGGTATTCAAATAAATTTAGTTTCAAACGAAGTTTGGGGTAATTTAAATATGGAGCTGAAGGATAAAAAGATTGGTGGCAATAGTGGACTGGTTGGTAATTTTGTGTTAAATGCTTTGCGTAATGCGCTAAAAGATAGAGTGGAAGCGACCACAGTGACCCAAGCAGTTGAAATAAAAGGAGATTGGTTAGTGATTCGTATTGTGGACAATGGAAAAGGAATAAGACCAAAATTTTTACAAAAAGGTTATAAAGAAATAGATGAAATAACAGGAAAAGAAAAAGAGATTTATATTTTTCACGAAGGGGCATCGGGAACAGGTAGTACAGGCAAAGGATTAGCGGATTTTGATACTCGTTTGGCATCGGTTGGTGGAGAGTTGTATGTGTCCACCAAAACCGTTAGTGATGGAATGATTCGTTTTCAATATGGATCAACAATAGAAAAAGCCAACGAAGTTGAATTTGACGAAAGTTTGGAACATGGTACCGTGTTTGAAATTAGATTACCAATTATTCAAAAACAAGAATAAAAAATATGCCAAAAATAATTACTAATGACAAAAAAATTCAGGAATTACTTTCTCGCGGGGTAGAAAATATTTATCCAAAAAAAGAATTTTTGGAAACGCGTTTAAAAGAAGGAAGGCAACTTACTTTATATACCGGTTATGATCCGACTGCGCCGACTTTGCATATTGGTCATGCAATCACGATGATGAAATTGCGTCAGTTTCAGGATCTTGGTCACAGAGTTATTATGTTGATTGGTGATTATACCGGTATGATTGGTGATCCGACGGATAAAACTTCGGTGCGTGTGCAATTAACTCATGAACAGGTTTTGACTAATGCCAAAAATTATCAAAAACAGGCCAGTACTATTTTAAATTTTGAAGGAGATAATCCGGTAGAGTTAAAATATAATGGTGAGTGGTTGGGAAAATTAAATTTTGGTGGTGTGTTGGAATTGACTTCTCATTTTACTGTGGATAGATTGTTGGAGCGTGACATGTTTGCCAAAAGAAAAGAGGAAAACAAACCAATTTTTTTGCATGAATTTTTGTATCCGGTGATGCAAGCCTACGATAGTGTGGCGATGGATGTCGATGGTGAAGTTGGTGGTAATGATCAAACATACAATATGTTGGCTGGTCGTGATCTGATGAAAGATTTAAAAAATAAAGAAAAATTTGTTTTGACCACAAAATTATTGGTGGATAGTAGTGGTAAAAAAATGGGTAAGAGTGAAGGAAATATGATCGCGCTAGGTGATACGCCAGAAGATATGTTTGGAAAAGTGATGAGTTGGACGGATAGTATGATTGTCAAAGGTTTTGAACTTTGCACTGTCGTACCAATGGACGAAATAGATAAAATAGAAAAAGAAATGAAAGCTGGTGTGAATCCGCGTGATATCAAATTATGTTTGGCCAGTGAAATTGTAAAAACATTTTTGGGAGAAAAAGAAGCTAAAAAAGCGCAGGAATATTTTGTGGCGACCTTTTCCAAAAAAGAACAGCCGGACGAAATGCCGGAAGTGGAACCAAGTATTTATAATATTGCTACTTTGTTGGTGGAAGCAAAAGTCTGTAAAAGCAAAGGCGAAGCTCGTCAGGTAATTGATCAAGGCGGAGTAAAAATAAATGAAATAAAAGTGGAAGTAAAAGACTATGTGCATACTGTAAAAAAAGGAGATGTGGTGCAAAAAGGTAGTCGTTGGTTTGTAAAAGTGAAATAAATTTATGCAGGCATCAGAATCAATTATAAAACTACTACAAGACGCCGGAGTAAAAGGTGAGATAAAATTATCTCCTGTGCCAAAACCGGAGATGGGTGATTTGGCATTTGGATGTTTTGAGTTAACAAAATTGCAGGGAAAAAATCCGGTGGAGTGCGCGAAGGGGGTAGTGGCTGTGATAGATTCCCGTTTGCACGGGAATGACAAAAATAAAAATGGCAATTTAGTAGTTAGGGTTGTAGCTTTTGGACCATATGTGAATTTTTTTCTTAATTCTGGAATTATAGCCAAAAATATTATTAGCAACATTCAAAAGCAAGGAAAAAAATATGGTATTAATAATTCGCAAAAAGGTAAAAAAGTAATTATCGAATTTCCCAGCAACAACACTCACAAAGAATTGCACATTGGCCATTTGCGCAATATCTGTTTGGGCAATGCGCTAACGAATATTTTTTCAGTCAATGGTGTGTCGATTAGCCCGATAAATTATCTCAATGATTTTGGCGCACATGTGGCGAAATGTCTTTGGTGTTTGCTAAAATTTCATGCCAACGAAAAACCGCCAAAAGGCCAAGAACAAAAATGGTTGGGAGAAATTTATGCGGAAGCCAGTATTTATTTGGAGTCCCATCCGGAGGAAAAAGAGCAATCTTTTGCGATGCAAAAAAAATTGGAAGCGCGCGATAAAAGTATTTGGACATTGTTTAAGAAAACCAGACAGTGGAGTATTGATGGATTTGATAAAGCCTTCAAAGAATTGGGTTTGAAATTGGATTACACTTTTTACGAACAAGATGTCAAAGATGCCGGCCAAAAAATTGTCGATGAACTTTTAAAAAATAAAATAGCGACCATAGGCGAGGGTGGGGCAATCATTTTGGATTTGACAGCTGAAAATTTGGATATTGCTTTGTTGCGCAAAAGTAATGGTGCCGGTTTGTATCTCACCAGTGATTTGGGTTTGGCGGTGGCAAAAAATAAAAAGTATAAAAATATTTCTGAGAGTATTACTCTTACTGGTAGTGAACAAAATTTTTATTTTAAACAACTTTTTAGAGTTTTGCAAAAAGCCGGTTATAATTACAAGATGACTCACATAGGACATGGTTTGGTAATGTTACCAGAAGGAAAGATGTCTTCGCGAACCGGCAAAGTAATTTTATATGATGATGTGCGTGATGAAGTATATGGGAAAATTTTGCAGGAAACAGAGAGGCGTCATCCCGATTGGAATAAAAAGAAAATAGAAAAAACCGTTTGGACGGTAGCAATGGCAGCTATAAAATTTGATTTTCTCAAACACGAAGCGGACAAAACTATCATCTTTGATTTTGCGGCGGCGACTAAATTTGAAGGTTTTACCGGTCCGTATGTTTTGTATATGATAGCCCGTATCAACAGTATCTTGCGTAAGGGTAAATTGTCCAAAAATGTAGATTTTAATTTGCTGAATTCACCGGAAGAAAAGCAATTGATTTTGATGTTGGGAGATTATGGTGAGGCTCTCAAAAAGGCTTTTGCCAATTATAATCCATCGGTTTTGGTCAAATATAGTTTTGATGTTGCGCAAGCGTTTAGCGATTTTTATGCCAAACATAAGGTTTTGAGTAGTGAAGATAAAAATTTGGTAAAAGCCCGATTGGTTTTGTGTCTGGCTGTTAAACAAGTATTACAAAATTGTTTAAATATACTGACGATAGATACGGTAGAGGAGATGTAAAAATAAATATGCTGTACGAAAAAATAATCCGTCCGATTTTGTTCAAGACTGATCCGGAAAAGATACATCATTTTGTGATTGGCGGTTTATCTTTGGTTAGTCGGGTAAAGCTTTTGGCCAAATTAATAAAAAATTATTTAAATATTAACGATCAGATTTTGTCGGTAAAAATTGGTAATTTAACATTGGGAAATCCGGTTGGCTTGGCGGCTGGTTTTGATAAAAATGTTACGGCACCGTTGGCGTATTCGATGCTCGGATTTGGCTATGCCGAGCTGGGATCTATCACATATAGCGAACAGCCAGGCAATCCCAAACCACGTTTGTGGCGGATACCAAAAGATAAAGGTTTGATTGTATATTATGGTTTGGCCAATTGTGGAGCAAAAAAAGTAGTTGAGAAATTGAAAAAATTAAAACAACGCGCGATTCCGCTTGGTTTGAGTATCGCGCCGACCACCGGACTGTCATTGTCGGAAATGACCGCGGAGTATATTCGTAGTTTTGAAATGTTGTTTTCTTATGCCGATTATATTACTCTCAATGTCAGCTGTCCGAATGTCGCCGGCTGTGATCAGTTCGCGCAAGTTTCTTTTATTAAAGAATTGACGGAAAAAATAAATAATTTAAAAAATAAATTAAATTCCAAAATTGATATTTTCATAAAGATTGGCCCGGATATGACCATGGAACAGTATGATGAAATTGCCGATATTTGCGCGGCCAATAATGTGGCGGCGATTATTGCTACAAATCTGATAAAAAATCGCAGTAGTATTAAGTCTGTGAGCGAGTCGGAAAAATTGAATCACCCAGGTGGAATCTCCGGAAAATTATTGACTGATAAAAGTAATGAAATTATCAAAAGAATTTATCGTCGTTCCGGTCAGAAACTGAAAATTATCGGAGTGGGTGGTATATTTTCAGCGCAAGACGCTTATGATAAAATAAAATGCGGGGCTAGTGCTGTGCAAATGATTACTGGGTTTATTTATAATGGCCCATTGGCTATAAGAAAAATAAATTTAGGTTTGATTGAATTAATTAAAAATGACGGTTTTAAAAGTATTGAGGGGGCGATAGGGGAAAATGCTTAATTGTATAAAATATCAGGCCGTTAGCCTGTTTTTTTATTTATCCACACTATTTAATAGTGCACCTTTACAGTGCACCTGTATTGGTGTAGTGTTAATTTAGTAGTAAATATGAGCTTTTAATAAATATGAAAAATGCCAACGAAGACATTATTGAGCGTTTAGTTATTAAAATTCCCAAAAGTTTGGCCGCATATTTTCGTAAAACTTTTCCTCATGGCAAACGTAGTGATTTTTTGGTCGAATGTATTTTGGATTATAAACGTAAACGTGAAATTGAACAGATAGAAGATAAACTCAGGGAAGTTAGTAGAAAAAGACAATAGTATGGAATTTAATTTTGATAAAATGTATTGTGGTGCTGTTCGTCGTGGTGATGTTTTTTTGTATGAAAGAGAGAGTGGCTCAAAAGAAACTGTTTTAATTTTGCAAGATAATATTCTCAATGATGGTTTGCCTACAGTAGTATGCGTTCTAATTAAACCTTATAAAAAAGATGATGAAGTTTTTGCCAATGAAGTTTTAATAAATAAGGATGAATTGGGTGTTGGTGTAGATGGTATTTGTATGCTTCACAAAATTTTTACTGTACCGCGTGAATTGTTGGTAGCAAAAAAAGGAGAATTAAAAATTAAAACTTTAAATTTAGTTTTTAAAGCGTTGGATATTAATTTGGGAAGATTTCGTGATTAATTCGGATATAATTTGATGTCCGGATGATGGATATAATATTTTTTGTTTTCATCATCGGGTCATCAACAGTTTTTTTGCCACAAGGCAAAGAGGAGGCAACATGCGCATTGCGCGCCCGAACCGGTCAAATTGGCCGGAAAAAAGTTGGCCGCGTGTGGCCTTTATTGCACACGCACTTATCGACGGGTATCTTTCCACCGACCTCATTGGTCGGCGCCTAGATGCTCTTGGTAAGAAATGGCCTCAGGAAGGCGAAGATCCTGAAGCTATCAATTGGTTTAGTTTCCCCGTCATTCCGACGGACGGTCAAGGACAGCCAGTTTGGGTTGATTTCTATATTATTCCAATCTTGGCCGGAGAATTCTTGGCCGCCTGTAAGAGTGAACGGGCGTATACTTGGGCCGAAGTAGTGGCACTCGCCGCCATTGCTGAAGCAAAAAGAGACAGGGTTCATATCACCGTTGGTTGGGGTGCTTTAACAAAGGTGGCCACCAATCATGGACAGAAATTCTTAAACAATAATCCGTGGGTGAAAACAGATTCAACAATCTCAACCACTCATGGAGACTCTGGTACGGCGGCTTTGGTACTTGAAACCATTCGTCGTGCCGGTTTTGAAAATGGTTTTCGAGTTTCTGTCATTGGCGCCAACGGTGCCATTGGTGATGCGATTGCCCGCGCTCTTCCTAGTCTCAATCCATCGAGTATCCAACTCGTAGGAAAGGGAAACGAAGCCAACGCAACCCGCCTAAACGATCTGCGCGATCGTGTGAGGGGTAGTCTTGTGGAAATTCATCAAGATAAGAGTGTGGCGTGTCACCAGCATAAGAGTGATCTTGTGATTGTAGCCACTACCGGTATGGATCTCGCTCCTAGTGAGATTCCTGTCGGGACACTTGTGCTTGATATGACCACTCCGGCGGCCTGTCATGAACACCCCGATTGGAATAAGAACCGTCTGGTTCTGATTTCCGGTTGTGGTCAGTTCACTGATCAAGTTTTGCCGGAATCATTTGGCCAATTCGGTGGTAAATTTCTCGCTGATGTTGGTGCTGGTGGTCATCATGTTCTGTGGGGCTGTACGGGCGAGACAATCACTCGGGCAGTTTACGGATGGCAAGGGCATCTGGCGGGGACAAATATCCCGCTAGAAGCGTTGGAATGGTGTAAAAACCATTTTCCAGCGTTGGGGTTTGCGCCCCAGCCGCCGGTTTCATTTTGGGAAGAAATGAAGTGGCCAGATGTGCACGCTTTCGTCGAGCGTGTGCATAATAAAACTTCGGTGGAGGTATCGCAATCTGTGATTGCCTTCGCCAGTAACACTCGTCGTCTCTAAGACGATAAGGAGTTCAAACATGCCAAAAAGGCACACCTCGGGTCGTAAGATCCGGGGTGTTTGCTTTTTATACTGATTATTTTGTGGTATAATATATTTAATAATAAAATTTTTTATGTTTGATATATATACTATTTTACCTTTAACTTGTAGTTTGTTCGGTTTGTTTTTTGGATTGTTCGTTTTGTTTCAAAATTATCGTTTGCGCATGAATCAACTTTTGTTTGGTTTTAATGTGAGTATGTTGTTTTGGATGTTTGGTACCTTTATGATGTTTGTGTCGCGCAGTAATATACAAGCCGCTCTTTTTTGGGATAGATTTGTCTATATGGGGGTAGCTTTTATGCCACCCTTGATGCATCATTTTAGTTTGATTTTTACTCAACAAAATGAAAAACAAAAAGTTCTTCTAAAAATTAACTACATTTTAGCTTTTGCTTTTTTCTTTCTGAGCCAGTCACATTATTTTGTGGATGGTATTTATTATTATTCTTGGGGGGTACACTCTCAGGCGAGAATTTTACACACGATATTTTTGGGTTATTTCTTTTTGGGTACAGGGTTATTTTTTGCCAATGTATTTAAATTCTTTTTAAAGACTAAGGATCGAATTACCAGATTACAAACTATTTATGTTTTTATCGCTTTTGCCATTGTGATTTTTATTGGTGGTTCAGCTTATTTGTTTGCTTATCATATTGATACCAAATTTCCATTTGCTTATGTTTCCGGTTTGGTTTTTCCAATTATGTTGTTTTATGCGGTGAGTCGGCATCATTTACTTGGCAAAAAAGCGGTGGTGACCGAAGTTATGGTTGGTTTGGCTGAATTTTTTGCCGTAATGGAAATTTTCTTTTCAGAGAGTTTGTGGGATGTTTTAATACGTGTAGTTTTTGCGGTTATTTTCGCCGCGTTAGGGGTGGTGCTGATAAAATCAGTACGTACTGAAATAAACAGAAGAGAAGAAATAACTAAAATGGCCGATTCTTTGGAAATCGCGAATTTAAAATTACAAGAACTAGACAAACAAAAAACCGAATTTCTCTCCATTGCTTCTCACCAACTACGTACTCCGCTTTCAATTTTGAAAGGATATATTGAACTTATTAAAGACGGTGGTTATGGAAAAATCACCAAAAACACTGCCAAAATATTGGGAAATATGGATGACAGTAATGAACATCTAATTAAATTAGTAGATGAATTTTTAGATATCTCGCGCATTGAACAAGGTCGCACCAAATATAATTTTGCTGAGTTCGACGTTGCTCACATGGTTGATGGGGTAATGTTTGAATTGTGTAAACGCGCGCAAGACAAAGGCCTCAAATGTGATTGGAAAAAAACACCAGCTTTAAATATGATCGGTGATGAAGAAAAAATTAGACATGTGGTATTTAATTTTGTAGACAATGCTATTAAATATTCTGATGACGGCAGTGTTAAAATTAATTTAAAAGCAAGTGACGGTGGTATTAAATTGACTGTCAACGACCACGGCTTCGGTTTCGGTAAAGTAGATGAAGCCAATTTTTTCCAGAAATTTTATCGTGGTGACAACATCAAAAATACCAATGTTACCGGTACTGGTCTGGGGTTGTATGTGTGTCGTAAATTTATCGAAGCACACGGTGGTAAAGTTTGGGCGCATAGTTCTGGTCTTGGAAAAGGTAGTGAATTTGGCTTTTGGTTGCCGTTAAAACCGCCGGCTAGTGTATCGGGAAAAGTTTAGTCAAATAAATTCACATAAATTACCAACTTGTATTTTTTACTCATTTCTTGTAAAATAGTAACACTAATTATTTAATTTATTATTATGATTTTCAACAAATCCACTCCAAAAAATGTAGTCGAAGAAGAGGTTGTGCAAGCCGATCCGGTAGCTGGCGACAGAGTGGATGAAGTGGAGACCGTGGTAGGACCGTCGGTAAATGTAGAGGGTGATTTTGCCTCCGAAGGTAATATAATCGTCAAAGGTACTGTTTCGGGTAGTGTCCATACCAGTCGATTTTTATCGATAGAAATTGGCGCCAAAATTATGGCCAATGTTCGTGCCGGTACCGCCAAAATTTCCGGTGAAGTGAAAGGTAATTTGAAAATTAGAGAAACCATCGAGCTTACTTCGACCGCCAAAATTTTGGGAGATATCGAATGTAGAGTTTTGTCGGTAGAACCGGGCGCATTGTTGTTTGGAAAAGTTTCAATGCCAGGCATCGAAGGCGCCGAGGCCAAAACATCTAGACCACGCGTGACTCGTCGCGGCGAAGAACAAACAGAAATGGCTCAATAGATTGTATTGGATTTTTAATTACAGCGCAACGGTATGTATGTTTATCTCTATGACAATTTTTTGCGTCAAAAAAAGCATGACTCGGTAGTCAAAGCCATGGAGGTGTGCCTGACTGATTATGGTATTGCCGGAAAGATTTTGCGTTTGAATAATTTTATTGATCCCAAACAAATAATTGACGATGAAATTCGACGCGGAGCCAAAACAGTCGTGATCGTTGGCAATGACGCCACCTTTGGAAATGTTTTGTCGCGCGCCGCTACCTGTAATTGTGTGTTTGGTTTTTTGCCTATTGGTCCGGATAATACCATCGCGCAGGTGCTTGGTATCCCCGAAGGTTTATCCGCGTGTGATGTGCTGTCCAAAAGACGAAAAGAAAGTATGGATGTTGGTTGGATGAACAACCGTTATTTCGTTTCACAATTACATGTACAACCGGCACAATTAAAAGTAATTTATGATGAAAGATTTTCCGTAACGACCAAAGAAAAAATGGAAGTGGTGGTATGTAATCTTCAGCCTTTTTACTGGAAAAAAGACAAAAAAGATCCGTCCAATCAAATGGTACATCCGCAAGATGGCAAGTTGGAAGCATTTATTCGGCCATTGACAAAACAGGGGTGGTGGGGATATAAATATGAAGACCCTAGCATCTTTCCTTTTGAGGAAATGGAGATAATGTCTAATACGCCCTTTACTGTGGAGGCCGATGGCAAAGTATCCAAAGAAATAAAAGTCAAAATAAAACTGGCTCATGGGAAAATAGATATGATTGTGGGGAGGAATAGGAAGTTTTAATTTATAATTAGCCCAGGTGGCGAAATGGTAGACGCACTACCTTGAGGTGGTAGCGGCCGCAAGGCCATGGAAGTTCAACTCTTCTCCTGGGCACAAATTGGAAAATAAATAATTGTTATGAATTATTTTGTCGGAGCAGTTTGTGTATTGATTGGTGTGTTGCTAGTTTTGAAAACCGAGTGGTTTTTGCAAAACTTTGGTACCATCGCTTGGGCAGAACAAAATTTGGGTACTAGTGGCGGTAGTCGTTTGATGTACAAATTACTTGGTATATTGGCGATTTTTATTGGTTTTTTGTTGATTACCAATTTGTTTCAGGGATTTTTAATGGGCACGGTTGGTAAAATTTTTATTAGATAATATGTTACATGCGGGACGGGCATTGATCGACCCATTTAGTATTTTTACTAAAATTGGATTAACCAAAGGCATGAGAGTGGCCGACATGGGTTGTGGTCGCACTGGGCATTTTGTTTTTCCCGCCGCGCGCATTGTGGATAAAACCGGTTTGGTATATGCTGTCGATATCCTCAAAGATGTTTTGGAAAATATCAACGGCTGGGTTTGTTCGCAATCTATGGATAATATTCAGACCGTCTGGTCGGATATTGAGATGGTGAACAAAACGCCGATTCCGGAAAAAAGTTTGGACATGTGTTTTTATATGAATGTGATGTCCGGATTAAAAAATAAAGCTGGAGCATTGAATGAGGCGGTACGCTTGCTTAAAGATGGTGGCAAAGTAATAGTAGTAGATTGGACAAAAAAACTCGGTACCTTGGGGCCATCGGTAGAAAGTATGGTTGATCCAAAGAAATTTACGGAAATAGCCACGCAATGCGGATTGAGCCTAATGGAAAATATATCGGTTAGTGATTATCATTATTGTTTGATATTTAAGAAAATTTAATTTATGCAAATTCAAAATGTTTGGAGGATATCGTATTGGTTTTATCAGCCGTTTATTGCTGTCGGGGGAGTAAAGTGGTTTTGGATTGTTGGTTTTTTGGTCTTGGTTTTAGCCGGTTTGGTTGCTAAAATTTTGCGCGCTTACAATCAAAATAAAAACGATAGTCGCAAAGAAATATTGCGTCGTGCCGGTAATTTATTGATTATCACCGGTTTGTTTGGGTTGTTATGGATGTTTTTCCGCCAACAGCAAGTCGCATTTTTGGCTTGGCGTTTTTGGTTGGTCTTGTGGATAGTGTTATTTGTATGGTGGACGCTCAAAATATTTTTTTATGCGCGCAAACGGTTGCCAATAATAAAAAATGATCAAGCCAAAAGAATAGAAATGGAAAAATATCTGCCAAAAAGTAAAAAATAAATATGCAGGGGAGGGGAAAAACTTTTGGACAGTGGGGCGAAAATCAAGCCTGTGCCTTTTTACAGCGGCACGGGTTTTTTATTAAAGAACAAAATTTTTATTCTACTGTCGGTGAAATTGATATTATCGCGCAAAAAGGAGAAGATTTTTATTTTGTAGAAGTCAAAACACGCATGGCAGGGGAGTTGGCGACGGATTTGGCTATCACACCTGCCAAAAAGCACAAATTGGAAAAAACTATTCGGAAATATTGCTACAAACGCAATCTATCGGAAACAGGCTTGGTTTTGGTGGGTCTATTGGTAGTTTATGACAAAATAAATAAAAAGGTATCTTTTCGTTTTGCGGTATTTATTTGATATTGACATTTTTGCCAAAATTCATTAGAATTAAGCCAAATTTATTTTTAATTAAATTATATGGGAATTCAAGTTTTTAAAGAAAAATCTTTTGTCGCCATTAAACCGGACGGTATTCAAAGATCATTGATTGGTGATATTATCAAACGTTTTGAACGAGCCGGTTTGAAATTGGTCGCTTTGAAGATGACTATTCCAACCGAAGACATGCTTTGGACACATTATAGTAAAGATGATAAATGGTATACAGATAAAGGTGGTATCGTGGTAAAGAATCGTGAAGCCGCTGGTATGGCAATAGAAAAAGAAGCGATTGAGTATGGCAAAGATATTGTGCGTGCTTTGGTAAAATATATGACATGTTGTCCAGTGGTAGCGATGGTGTGGGAAGGAAATCAAGCGGTTGGTATTGTGAAAAAAATTGTTGGTGGTACTGAACCTTTGACTTCGGATGTTGGCACATTACGCGGTGATTTGACTCTTGATTCGTATGCTTTGTCCAATTTGGATGGTCGCGCAGTGCGCAATTTAATCCACTGCTCAGACAAACCGGAAGAAGCTTTGAGAGAAATGAAAATTTGGTTTAAAGAAGATGAAATTTGGAATTATCGCTTGGTACAGGAACAGATTTTGTACGATGTGAATATTGATGGTTTGTTGGAATAAATTTAACGCTTAATCTAAAAAACAAAAACACGTAGGTCATAACAACTTTTTCGCTTTTTTTGCCCGCGAGGGCAAAAGGATGAGCCTCGGCTCATAGCCCGCTCAAAAGTAATTATGACCTATGTGTTTTTTAATTAACTTTTATTTTTTATAATTTGGTTTTGAAGTAATTCATGATTTCGTCTTGTCCGCTATAACAACTGGCGCCATCCCAATAGAGTGGTACACCCATACCTTCTACGGTACTTAAACCGCATTGTTTCCAAACCTTGGCAAAAGTAATCGCGTTGTCTTGATTGTGCCAAATTTCTTGGATGGTAAATTGAACTTTTTTATCCACGCCATTGGCGGCAATAAAATCTTCTACGATTTTACAATGTGGGCAGCCTTCGCCGACAAACAGCACAGCTTCTTTTGGTATTCCAGAAGCTTTGCTTGGTATAAATACGACCCAAATTGCGAAAGCGACAACGGCAATGGTTATAATATAAGGAAGTGCTTTTTTCATATGTATATTTTTTAGATTCCCGTCCCCGATCAGGTCGAGGACAAGCTTGCACGGTAATGACAGTTAGGGGATTCCTCGACTCCTTTCAGTCGCTCGGAATGACAATGTACTTTTAATTATAGCTTATTTAAAATAAATAGGCAATAAAAAATCCTCCCAATAATATGGAAGGAATTTGGTTTGCTTATGCTTTTTTGGAAGTCGTGCGTCGGCAAGAAGAGCAGGCTTTTACTTTCTTGGTACCTATCAACAAAGGCTGAAGATTTGGGTGTTGGCGGCGTGGTACGCGGCGCTTACTGTGACTGACATGGTTGGCACGGGCGCTGGTTTTACCGCAAACTGTACAAGATTTACTCATAAGATTGATTATTTAAAGGTAATGGGATATAATTGATGATGAAATTATAGTCAATAAATAGCTTTTTGTCAATAGAAAGCTGATTTAAGAACTTTTTAACCTGTATATGAGTTTTGTTTCTCTATTATTTTACTTTATAGTGGTTATTCCATCGGCGATTATTCATGAATATGCGCACGGTTGGATGGCCTACCAGCTAGGTGATCCCACAGCCAAATACGCCGGACGTCTGACTGTCGACCCGCGCGCCCACGTTGATATGTGGGGTACTATCTTGATGCCGCTGGGTCTATTTTTGTTGACTGGCGGACGATTTTTATTTGCTTATGCCAAGCCGGTGCCATACAATCCTTATAATTTGAAAAATCAAAAATGGGGGCCGGCATTAGTAGGTATCGCCGGACCGATGGCCAATTTTTTATTGGCGCTTTGTTTTGCTATTTTGACTCGTCTATTTTCCACTACTGTGTTTGCGGAGTTTTTTAGTATTATCGTGATGGCCAATGTGGTGCTGATGGTGTTCAATTTGCTACCAATTCCGCCATTGGATGGTTCGAAAATTTTGTATGCGCTATTGCCACACTCAGCTTACAATGTGCGTGCGTTTTTGGACCGTTATGGTTTTATGATTTTATTATTTTTTGTCTTCTTTTTGTTTGATCTTTTGAGTCCGATTATAGATTTTTTGGTGAGATTTTTAATCGGTTAGTATGTTGCCGATATTGTCTGTATCTGAATTTATTGAACAGGTCAATGGAATTATTGCCGGTGAATTTATCATTGAAGGAGAAGTTTCGCAATATAAAATTTCTCAAGGCAAATGGATTTTTTTTGATCTCAAAGATGACAAATCAGTGGTAAATTGTTTTGCCACTGTTTTTAATTTAACACAACCGCTCGAAGATGGAATGAAAATAAGAGTGCTGGGTTATCCCAAAGTGCATGACAAAAGCGGACGGTTTAGTGTGACGGTGCAAAAAGTGGAATTGGTGGGTGAGGGGAGTCTGAAAAAAGCGTATTTACTTTTGAAAAAAAAGCTGGAAGAAGAAGGGGTGTTTGCAATAGAGCGGAAAAGAAAGCTACCGGAATTGCCGGCTAAAATTGGGGTAATCGCTTCGCGAGATAGCGCTGCTTTTGGTGATTTTGTGAGAATTTTGAATAATCGTTGGAGTGGTGTGGAAATAAATTTATTAAATGTATCCGTACAAGGAGAGCAGGCGGTAGTTGAAATTACGCAAGCGTTTAATTATTTTAATACACACGACACTCAATGTGATGTGCTAGTTTTGATTCGCGGTGGCGGATCGCTTGAAGATTTAGCGGCGTTTAATAATGAATTAACAGTGCGAGCGGTATATGGTAGTAAAATTCCGGTAGTGTGTGGAGTGGGGCACGAACGCGATGAATCGTTGTGTGGTTTTGTAGCTGATGTCCGGGCATCGACACCGTCCAATGCGGCGGAAATTGTCGTACCGGATAAAAAAGATTTTATTTCCGAATTGGATTTTTCTCTTGAACACATTTTTGGTTCAATGCAAAATAAAATTTTACGCCAGCGTCGTTTGGTTGAACAAAGTTTTTATACAATTAGTTCAGTGTTAGAAACACCATTGCAAAAATGTCGTGTTTTGCTGGATAATTTTGGTCGTTTGCCTCAGGTTTTAAAAAATGAATTGGATAAACGGATGGCGTTTGTGCAAAGCGCGCAAAGATTATTTAAAAATGTTGATCCCAAACAGGTTTTGAAGCGGGGGTTCAGCTTGGTGCGTGGTTTGAATGGGGCTTTGATTCGGGATTCTAAGCAGTTGGACATGGGGAGTGAATTTGTGGTAGAATTGGGGCAAGGAGTTGTGTTCGGTAAAGTGATTGATCCGAAGGATAAAAGTATTAAACAAGGTAAATTATTGTAGATATTTTTCATTCTCTCGCTGTGAAAATCACTGTCATTCCGAGCGAAGCCGAGGAATCCCTTAAAATAACAGAAGGGATTTTTCCACTCGCCGCGAGGCTCGGTCGAAATGACAGTAATTTTCAATGTTCACTCATTGAAAAATATCTACAACAATTTATGACATATTATAATAGTTGAATTGCATTGCTTTGCTCGCAATAATTTATATAAATTTATGACTGCTGATAAAAAATTTAACTTTGCCAAATCTTATCAAGAACTTCAAAAAATTGTGGAGTGGTTTGAGAAAGAAGAAGTGGATTTGGAGGAGGGAATTTCTAAATTTGAGGAGGGGTCGAAGATTGTCAAAGATCTGAAAAATTATTTGGAAAAAATGGAAAATAAAATTAAGGAATTAAGATCCTAAAGGATCATGCAATTTCGTCGAGTTTCGAAAATAAATAAATTTATTTTACTCAACTCTATAAATCTTAAAAAAATAAAAATATGTCATTACTTTTGCGTTGGTTATTTAGTGCGTTATCATTGATGGCAGTGGCTTATTTGGTGCCGGGTATTAGTGTTCAGAGTTTTTATACAGCTTTGATAGCGGCTTTGGTTTTGGGTTTGATCAATGCTTTAATTCGTCCGGTTTTGATATTGTTGACTTTGCCGGTAAATATTTTAACATTAGGTTTGTTCACACTGATAATCAACGCGCTGTTGTTTTGGCTAGCCGCTACTATTGTCAAAGGTTTTGGGGTGGCTGGTTTTTGGCCGGCTTTTTGGGGTGCTTTGACCATGTCGGTAGTGAGCTGGATTTTGAATGGGATTTTTAATAAATAATACTGTGAAAAATAAAATTGTCGTATTGTCATTAGGAGGATCTATGATCAACGGCAGCGCTGGGTTTAATTTGGAATTTTTAAAAGATTTTAAAAAATTTATTTTGGATCAGGTAAAAGCCGGTTATCGGTTTGTGATTGTTTGTGGCGGTGGGCGAGTATGTCGTGAATATCAGACGGCGGCAAAAGTGGTGGGCGTAAATAAAAATGTTGATTTGGATTGGATCGGGATTTATACTACGCATTTCAATGCTAGTTTTATGAAAATGTTGTTTGGCAGTCTGTCTCAAGAAGAAGTTTTAAAAAAAGAAACCGATAAAATAAAATGGAATAAGGCACTATTGTTTTCCGGTGGTTGGAAACCGGGGCACTCGACCGATTTTGATGCTGTGATGTTGGCCAAAAAATATGGTGCCAAGACAGTAATAAATTTGTCCAACATTGAATATGTTTATGACAAAGATCCAAATCAATTCGCCGATGCCAAAAAAATAGAAAATATTGGTTGGAAAGATTTTCGAAAAATTGTCGGTAGTAAATGGGTGCCTGGTGCGAACCTACCATTTGATCCGATTGCCAGCAAAGAGGCAGAGAAGCTTGGTTTGAAAGTGGTGGTGATGAATGGAAATAATTTAAAAGAATTGGACAGAGTATTAAAAGGTGAGAATGAGATTATAGGCACAGTGATTAGCTAAAATTGGGTCGTGGTTGATAGTTGATCTTGCGAAAGTTCACCCATCCTATTGACAAAACCCCAACAATTGTTTAATATATAGCCACCATAGACAGCAGGCGTCCCTTATGGGGCTTAATTACCTGCCGAGGTACAAAATTTGACACTGGATTCCCGCTTTCGCGGGAATGACAGTGGAAAATAGTCGATTTGTACCGTATTATTTGTCTGTGGAAACACAGATTTTTTTGTTAAAAGATTATGCCAAAAACAAAACAACAAAAAGCTCAGACTATCGAGTCCTTGACTGGTGGTTTGAAAGAAAGTAAAGGCGCCGTTTTTGCCAATTTTACCGGGTTAAAAGTTACCGACTTTGAAATTTTGCGCGCACAAGCTAGAGCGGAAAAAGTGCAGGTACAGGTAGCCAAGAAAACATTGGTAAGAAGAGTGTTTGAGGATTTGGGCGTTTCTGCCGATCCAAAAGCATTTGATGGTGGTATCGTTACTTTGTCTGGTCCAGATGAAATCGCGGCTGCAAAAGTTGTCAGTATTTTTGCCAAAGATCACGAATCCGTCATTATTTTTGGAGGCGTGCTCGAAGGTAAATTTATTGATGTTGGCAGTGTGAAACATTTGGCCGGCTTACCAAGCAAACAACAATTACTTGGTCAATTGGTTGGCACACTCAATGCGCCAGTATCCGGTTTCGTCAATGTGCTTGCCGGCAATTTGCGCAATTTGGTGAATGTACTTAATAATATTAAAGAAGCGAAAGCTTAATTAACCCATAAACTTATGTCAGAAGAAAAAAAAGATGTAGTTGTTCCTGAGAAGTTCAAAGCTTTGGT
This sequence comes from Candidatus Magasanikiibacteriota bacterium, assembly GCA_036172155.1. Taxonomy (GTDB): domain Bacteria; phylum Patescibacteriota; class Patescibacteriia; order Magasanikbacterales; family GWA2-37-8; genus CAIOJG01. The sequence goes on along the minus strand of JAVHSM010000033.1, from coordinate 21,794 downwards.
GGAACAAGTAGAAAAAATGTCCGTTTTGGATTTGGCCGAATTGGTCAAAATCTTGGAAGAAAAATTCGGCGTTTCCGCCGCCGCTCCAGCTATGATGATGGCTGCTGCCGCTCCAGCTGCTACCGCTGCTGAAGAAAAAACAGAATTCAACGTTGAATTGACTGATTTCGGAGCAAATAAGATCAATGTGATCAAAGCGGTAAAAGATTTGACCGGTTTGGGTCTTGCTGATGCCAAAGCTTTGGTAGATGCTGCTCCAAAAATGATCAAAGAAGGTTTGAAGAAAGACGAAGCCGAAGCAATGAAGAAAAAGATCGAAGAAGCTGGTGGTAAAGTTACTTTGAAATAATAATTTCAATTAAAAAATCTCTCGCTTTTAAACGGGAGATTTTTTATTTCTTATAGATGTTTATCTAGTAATTTTCTTAAAAACAAAGAGGGGTGGTAATGACTTTTTCGCTTTTTTCGCCTGCGAAGGCGAAAGGATGGGGCCTCGGCCTCATAACCCGCTCAAAAGTAATTACCACCCCGCTTTGTTTTTAATCTACAGGTTTATCTGATAAAGTTTGTTGCTGTCCAAAATAAAGGCAGTTTTATTTTGTTCATCGATAATCATGCCGGTTGGATTTTTCCAGACAGTGGTGGTGATTTGTTCTTTGAGGTGGCCGTCTTTTTGTAGAACAATTAGGCGTTTGCCGGCTCCGTCGAGTAAATAGACAAATTGTTTGTCTGTGTATGTCCAAATTTCACTACCGTTTTTTAGAGCAGGATCAAGGCCGGAGATTTCAAATGGCTGTTTGTTGCCAGCTGTTAGTTTTTCTATGGTGCCATTGGTTTTGCTGATAAACATATCACCGTCGGTGGTCATCGAGACGCCATTTTTTACATCAACCGAAAGATCTTTGATCCATTCTTTTCCCGGACCAAAGCCGTCTTTGATATTTTCGTGTTTGTAAATTTGATTATTGGTAATATCCAAACTGTAAAGTCGACGGTTGTATATTATTAGGCTAGATATTTTGGCGGTCGGTTTTGGAAAAGAAATGTTACCTTGTTTGAATGATTCATCTTTCGGGTTATATAAAATTATATTATTATCATCATATAAAATAGCCGCGTAATCATTTTCTTTGGGGACAGTGATGTCTTTGAGGTTGTTGATTTTTGTGTCAATGTTTTTGGATTGCTTGGTCAATAGGTCAAACACAGCTATTTTTGATGAACTGGATGAAATGGCCAAAATCTGATTATTTATCTTGGCTAAATTGAATAAGGATGTGTGATCTTTGCTCCAATCATATACTAAATCCGGATTAACTATGGCTTCTTTTCTTATTTGAGATAAAATGCCGTTTATTTCTTGATTAAAATCTTCACATTCCTTTTTGTATTTTTTACAATCCAGTTGGATAATGAGTTGTTTGGCGGCTTGAGATTCGTTTAGAGCGGTGGCATCATCTCTATAGATAACGGCGCTTTCTGCTGCATTTTTGTGGGCGATGATTTGTCGAATGTTTTCTTGAACGCGCTTTTCTTGTTCTTGGCGCAATTGATTGGCACGAATAGTAATGACGCTAGAAACAAAAATAATTAATATTAGAAAGCTCAAACTAAAAAATATTTTGGTAGTTTTTGGTAGATGTCGAATATAACTTTTGAAACCATACCACTGTTTTGTCCAATTATCTAAAATATTACGGCGACGATTTTGGTAGTTGCTGACGACAAAGAATAGTAAAGAAAGAAAATGTCCAATAACAATAATAGTTTTGAAAATAATAATAAAGATCAACCAAATAAAACCGGCGATATGTTGTAGCCACAACCAAGTTGTTTGGCCGACAGTTTTGATGAGTTGCATGTAGTGGTCGGTTTCAGGCGGTGAAACTTTTCTTCCTTGATATTGGCGTAGATGAGTGGAATTGATTTCAGCCGGTATGGTTGGCGACAACGGTATTTCCAGCTGGTTTTGTTCGGATGATTCATTTTGAAAAGCGGCACTTATTCGTTGGTTTATTTTTGGAAAAATTGATGGTGACATGGTGTTGGCGGTATTTTTTTCCGTGGCAAATAAGTTGTGCAATGATTTGACAGAACCACCTTTTAATGTCGGTCGTTTTTTGATACCGTCTCCAACTGCCATTGGTAACTCGCTCAACTGGATGATTAGTCCGCCGAAGGATATCTCGTTGTGAATATCCGATAACACACGCTCGATATGTTGGGCGCTTTGGCGCGAGGGGCGAGAGGTAATAATTTTTTGTAGGCGATCGTCTCCAAAGTATTCTTTTAATTGTGGGGTGGCAATAAACAATAAATCGTTTGGTGAAATTTTACCCTCGACAATCTGTGAGAAAAAACGATTTTCTTCTTCATCACTATCGGTCGGTACCAGATCCATCTTTTTGTATATGTCTTCCTTTGTCTTATAAAATAAGAGCATTTTTGGTTTTCCACAAAATGAAAAAACAATCTGTTGATCACGCACAATGCCGACTACACAATGTTTGATCAAATTTTCTTGATTTAATGTCAAATTTTCACGATTGATTTTTTTCAAAACTGTCTCCAACGAATTTTCACCGATGCTTTCAGGCGCTTCGTAGTAGCGAGATTCTATTTCATCAACTGTATTTTGTAAATTGATAATATCTTTGGTACCGGCATTGTTTAATTCACAAACAGCAAAAAAATACCCCTTTTGTTTTTCTTCGGGTGTGGAAGGCTCGGTAATGTGTAATAAAACATGGGATTTCTCCCGATTGCCACCTTCGATAAAAAATTCGTGTAATTGAAGCTTGAATTCCATAATTGCTTGTAGTATACTATATTATATGCCATTAGTCTAGTTGATTTTTTGGTTAAAATAAGGATTCATAATTTTATAAATATGCTTGAACACCTTTTTGGTTCATCTACCAGAATAAAACTTTTACGATTGTTTTACGGAAATCATGAGCGGGCTTTTTTTGTGCGCGAACTTTCTCGTTTGATCGAAATCCAGCTCAATGCCGTGCGGCGTGAATTGGCCAATCTAGAAAGCATCGGTATTTTGAAACAGGTAGAATTTGGACAATCCAAAGAAGAAGAAGTGGGTACCGAGAGGTCAAAATATTACAAATTAAATCAGGACTTTTTCTTGCATGATGAACTGGGTGCGTTGCTCGAAAAAACTCAGGTAATGGAGGAAAAGAATTTTATTGAATTATTAAAAAAACGTGGTGGTAATATCAAAGTCATGATATTAACCGGTTTTTTTACCGGTGCACCGGATGTTGGTACCGATATCTTGTTGGTGGGTGATATCAAAGCCATACCGACAGCCAAAGCTATCCGTGATTTTGAAAAGTTTTTAAACCGAGCAGTTCGCTATACCATATTGGATGAAAAAGAATTTTCGGAAAGACGTGAAATTGGTGATCGTTTTTTGTATGCCATTTTTGAAGGCAAACACACGATGGCGGTTGATGAATTAAACCTTGGTTAAATATGTATCTGTTTCTTGATAATTCACAAGACCAAAAAATTATCTTCAAATATTGCTTGGATACTATTTGGGTTCAACATGAATTCGCGTCGGATGGAAGTGTTTTGTCCTCTTTGGATCGATTGTTGTCGCAGGAAAATAAACAGTTGTCCACTCTGCGCGGCTTGGCCGTCAGAGTGGGGGTGGGAAAATTTACGGCTACTAGAATTGCGACTACTATGTTCAATGCTCTGGCCTATACTTTGCAGATTCCGGTGTTGGCGGTAGATGATTGGTCGCTAGATTTATTAAAAAAAATTCAAACTGTTCCAATTGGACAATATGTTAACGCCCGTTATAGTGCTCCGGCCAATATTGGTGGTTCTAAAAAATAATTTCCATATCATGTTATCAGATTATCAACGCTATCGTTTATATGAAATTTTACCGGGATTAAGTATCTGGTTGACTTTGGTTGTCTGTGTATTTTTATCTTTTTTCTTTCCTTTGGCGATGATCTACGCCATTATTATTTTTGATGTATATTGGGTATTGCGAGTGGTTTATTTTTCATTTTATCTGATTTTTTCTTGGAATCGTTTTCGCCAGGCCATCAAAATTGATTGGTTGGCGCGTCTAAAAGATGAGTTTCCAGTTTGGAAACAAAAAAAGAATGTAATTTTTTTACCGTTGGCCAATGAAAATTCTGATGTAGTAAAAGCCACACTGGAAGCGTTGTTGAAATCTACTTACCCCACTGATAAATTGTATGTAGTCTTTTCCGGAGAAGCCCGTCGTCAATCCAACTGGGATAATGTCCAAAAGAATGTCAAAGAATTTTTTTCTGGAAAATTTGCCGATATCATATATTATACTCATCCCGATAATCTAACTGATGAAATTCCCGGCAAAGGATCCAACATTCACTATGCCGAATTGGAATTCAAAAAATATGCCGACGCTCGCAGTTGGGATTACAAAGATATTATCATCTCGGTTTTTGATGTGGATACGATTGTGCACCCGCAATATTTTGCGCATCTCAACTATATGTATTGTAGCCATCCACGGCCGGAACGCAGTTCTTTTCAGCCAGTTACTCTGTATAACAACAATATGTGGGAATCGCCATCGGTCTTGCGTGTGATGGCTTTTGGTACCAGTTTTTGGATGTTGTTTTCTTTGGCGCGTTTGGATAATTTGGTCACTTTTTCTTCTCATAGTATGAGTTTTAAAGCGGCACTCGAGTGTGGTGGTCATGCCAAAGACATAGTTAGTGAAGATTCCAGAATATTTTTTCAATGTTGGTTGCATTATGGTGGTGACTATGAAGTTACCCCGTTGTACATTCCGGTTTCTATGGATACCGTGCGTGATGAAAATTTGTGGAAGAGTTTGAAGAATTTATATTTTCAACAGAGACGTTGGGCATGGGGGACGGAAAATATTCCTTATTTGTTGTGGCAATATAAAAAACATAAAGAAATTGGCCGCTGGAAAAAAATAGTGATGCTGTTTCATGAATGGGAAGGTAAGTGGAGCTGGGCGGTGGTGGCAATATTGCTTACCGTGCTAGGTAGGTTGCCGTTGTGGGTGGCTGGAAATGACATCCGTCAAAGTGCCTTGTTTTTTAATGCTCCTCATGTCTTGGAAAATTTGATGACTTTAGCTACTCTGGGTTTGTTTTTATCGGCGATTATTAGTATGCTTATTTTGCCGCCGCGTCCCCAAAGTCATCCACATTACAAATATTTATTTATGCTTTTGCAGTGGGTGCTCGTGCCGGTTTCTTTGATTCTATTTTCCGCGATGCCGTGTATTGATGCCATGACGCATTTAATGCTTGGAAAATATTTAGGTTTTAATGTGTCAGTTAAAAAGCGAGCCGTATGAAGATGTTGAAAATAATTTTAATCGTAATATTAGTCGGTCTGGCGGGGCTGGCTGTTTTTGGCTATTGGTCTTGGCGTTCGGGAAATTTACAAAAAACAGTAGTGACGGAAGTTTCCAATCGAGTATTAAACAATTCGGATGAAAAAAATTTATTGCAAACCATTTTTGGTTTTGATAAACCGCGCACTTATTTAATTTTGTTTTTAAACAATACTGAAATGCGTCCCGGCGGTGGTTTTATCGGCGCCTATGCGTTAGTGCAAATGGACAAGGGTACACCCAAGATGTTAAAAGTGGAAGGGACTGAAATCTTGGATAATACCGGTAAGAAAAATTTTGATTCGATTCCACCTTTGCCACTTGCAAAATATTTGAAAGTGTCACGCTGGTATTTCCGCGATAGCAACTGGTCGCCGGATTTTTCTTTGTCGGCGCAAAAGTCCATTGAATTATTTTTGAAACAAGGCGGAGCGGATAATGTCGATAAAATCGACGCAGTAGTTGGGTTCACTCCGACAGTGATCGAACAAATTTTGAAAATTCACGGTCCTATCACTATTAACAAACAAGAATTTAACGCGCAAAACTTTACCGAAAAGTTAGAGTATGAAGTAGAGTATGGATACGCCCAGCACGGTTTGGAATTTGCTCAAAGAAAAAATATGTTGCGTGATTTGGCATATGGTCTGGTGACCGATATGCGTTTTGATATCTTTAAAAACTGGCACGCGTATTATGATTTATTACAAGAAATGTTAAAAGAAAAACAGATTGCGATGTACGCACAGGATAATAGCGAGCAAGAAATATTTGTCAAAAAAGATTGGGCGGGAAAAATGCTTTCAAATACCGGTGACTATCTATTGTGGGCAGATGCAAATTTGGGAGCTTTGAAAACTGATGTGGTTATTACTCGTCAATTGGATTACAGTATTGTCGCCACTGGAACAGACAAATTTATTGCCACCGCCAAAATGAAATTTACACACAAAGGCAAGTTTGATTGGCGCACTTCTCGCTATCGCGACTACGCACGTGTGTTTGTTCCGTTGGGTAGTAAACTGATAGGTGTGACCGGCGCAATGGATATGGAAAAATCAACCAAACCAGGGTCGGTTGATCAGGGTGTGGAAAATGGCCGGCAGTGGTTTGGTACCTTTATTGCTATCGAACCTGGACATACCGGCGAGCTGAGTTTTTCGTATTATTTACCGGAAAATATTGTCGGTCAAATAAAAAATGGATTATATGAATTGACAATTCAAAAACAAATAGGTACCAACGATACTGCATTGACTTTGGGCTTGGATTTTGGTAAAAAAATAGTGTCGGCAAACCCCGGAGAAAGTCCGGATAAGTATGGTGACAGCCGGTATGATGTGACGACCGATTTGAAGGAAGATAAGGAATTTAATGTAAAGTTGACGAATTAATATGTTTATAAAGAAAATTGGCATTGATCTGGGAACAACAAATGTGTTGGTGTATGTACCCAAAAAAGGCATCATTTTGAATGAACCTAGTGTGGTGGCGATCTCGAAAATTGACGGCAAAGTTTTGGCGGTTGGTTTGGAAGCCAAAGATATGTTGGGGCGCACACCCGATACTATTGTCGCCGAGCGTCCGCTCAAAGATGGTGTGATTGCCAATTATCAAATCACCGAAGCGATGTTGCGATATTTTATCAATAAAGCTTTGGGTGGAGCACGCTTGTTTCGACCGGAAGTGATGGTAGCTGTTCCAGCCGGTATCACCTCGACTGAAAGACGCGCAGTAATAGATGCGACTATTGCCGCTGGCGCTCGCGCGGCTTATATTATCAAAGAACCGATAGTAGCGGCGATTGGCGCGGATATTCCAATTGGCGCGGCTTCAGGACATATGATTATTGATATCGGGGGTGGTACGGCTGAGATCGCTGTGATTTCGCTGGGTGGAATTGTTTCGAGCGGTTCGGCGCGCGTGGGTGGTATGAAGTTTGATCGGGCTATTATGGATCATATTCGTCAGAAATATAATATGGCGATTGGTGAACGCACGGCTGAAGATGTCAAAATCGGAGTTGGGTCGGCGATGTTTATGGATAAGCCTCTCACTATGGAAGTGAAAGGGCGTGATATGGTGAATGGTTTGCCGCGTATTATTACAGTCACTTCTGATGACACTACCGAAGCGTTGCAACACGAATTGAGTAAATTGATTGATGCTATCAAAGATGTACTTTATAATACTCCACCAGAATTATCGGCTGATGTGATGGATAAAGGTATTATTATGTCGGGCGGATCTTCGCTGTTGCGTAATTTGGATGAATTGGTGGCACAGGCGACTGGGGTGCCGACTTATTTGGCCGACGAGCCTTTGTTGTGTGTGGCCAAAGGGACGGGGATTGCGTTGGAGAATTTGGATAGCTATAAACGCAGTATTTTGGCGACAAAATAATATTTTTTTGTTTTTTTCAGACAAACGATTAAACATATATATTTTGAAACATGTGTCGATTTTGTTGTAACAAAATCGCACTCTCACTCACTTTTGCCGCGAGGCAAAAGTTCCGTGGCGGTTTCAAAATACATATGTTTAATCGTTTGTCTTCTGAATATATTTTAAGGCACGGCACTGTCGCCAAATGTCATCCTGATCCGCCAAAGGCACAGAAGGATCCCTTAATTTAATCATCAATAATATTTTATTATGTTAGTCGGTATTGATGCAACGCACGCCAACAAAATTCACCGTACCGGGGTGGAGGAGTATTGTTTTCAGATTATTCAGGAATTAAAAAAAAAAATACCTTCAGATACGAGGGTTGTTTTGTATTCCAATAATGTTTTAATACCGGAATTGGCGCAATTGCCAAATAATTGGGAAGTGAAAATTTTGGTTTGGCCTTTTAAAAAAATGTGGAGCCAATTTCGGTTGGCGTATGAATTGTGGCGCAATCCGCCGGATGTTTATTTTTCACCGGGGCAACTATTGCCATTTTTTGCGCCAAAAAATTCGGTGGTGATGGTGCATGATAGCGCTTTTGAAGCCTATCCTTCCGTATACAGATTTTTTGGTTGTCAGTATTTGAAATGGATGAATCGTTTGGTCGTCAAAAAAGCCAAACTGATTTTGACTTCCACTGAATTTAATAAAAAAGAATTATTAAAATATTACTGTCATAATGTAATTCACGCTGATTGTCAGTGTCGTTCCCACCCCCGCTCCGCGAGGATAAACTCCAGCGGGAATCCAGTCGGTGACTGTAATTGCGAGCCGAAGGTGAAGCAATCCCTTGTCAGTAAAATAAAAGTCATCCCGTTAGCCTATGATACCAAAAAATTTAATTTAGAAAAACCCATCAGCCAACTGTCATTCCGAGCGACTGAAAGGAGCCGAGGAATTTCTTGTATTTATGGTCAATATATTTTATCTATTGGTCGTTTGGAAGAAAAAAAGAATACCGCAAGAATTGTACAGGCCTTTGAGATTGTAAAAAAACAAATGCCGGATTTGAAATTGATCTTGGTAGGAAAACCGGGGGCTGGTTATGAAAAGGTGAAGCAGACAATTGAGCAAAGTATATTTAAAAAAGATATTATTTTACCTGGGTTTGTGAGTTCAGATGATCTGGTGAATATTTTGAAAAATGCACAAGTGTTTGTGTTTCCTTCTTTGTATGAAGGTTTTGGTATTCCGGTTTTGGAGGCAATGGCCGTGGGGGTGCCAGTGGTTGCGAGTAAAGGTAGCGCGTTGGACGAGGTGGGGGGAGGAGCAGTCGAATATGTTAATCCATTTGACATCAATGATATTGGTTTAAAAATATTTGAATTGATCAATGATGGTGAATATCGAAAAAATAAAATTAGTTTGGGATTGGAACAGGTAAAAAAATATTCTTGGGATGAAACGGCGCGTCTAACTTGGGAAACAATAAAACAATAAAAAAATCCTCGATTGTGTCGGGGATTTTTTTACCTGATAAATTCAGTTCTCTCTTGAATTTATTGGGAGGGAGGTGCTGGGAAGCGCCAAGAACCTCCGGCGCTTGTTCACCTCCTGATGAATTGAGTGTGGTATCGGATTGAATCCGACCCACGCTACTTGTTAGGCGACACGGTCGCTAACGCGTGCTTCTGCACGCATGATGGCCGCCCACTGGCCGACTGCGGTTTCTTCCATTTCCAGCTGTGACCACTCCTTATCTGCCTTTTTGATTGCAGTAACGGAATTGAAGAGCTGTCCATAGAAGTACCACAGATTGGCTAGAAATAGCCTAGCCAATTCGTTGTTGGCGGCTATTTGTTCGCAGTCCTCAAGGAACTGCGTGCCGCCTTGTTGCTCGAAAAAATTTCGAGCATTCCTGTATTGTTGCGCCTCGTAATGGCTCGTCACCCCATGGTGAACGAAGGCCAAACCAGCCATGCTCACCATCGGTGTCTCCTTTGCCGCACTACGCGGCTGTTGCCAAAACATTTTATACTAGCATGTTTATAAAAATTGTCAATACCGTCTGTGCAAAACTTTGACGATTTTTTAAAAATATGATACACTAAAAAAAGTAATCAATTTATAAATAAAATTTTATGTCCAAAACAAACCTTAGAAGAGGTGTCGGCAATTTTCACCCAGTTTCAGATAACAATCAACGAGACTTGGGAACTGCCAGAGATGCAGCTAAAACAGATCGCCAGCGTAGCGAAGGTGGTCTGTTTGGAATGTTTCAAGAATTTTCCGGTGATGCTGTCTTGCATTTAAAAAAAGATTCTCCACAATATAAGCAAATTGCGGCATTAGCTAAAAGTCTGAGAGTTTTAGACGAATCTACTAGAAATTATGTTTTAGCTTTACCGAGCACTCAGGAGGCGGTTAGTGATTTTGTGACTGAAACTAGAGGTGTTGCTTCTGAGAAAAAAGTTCAACAAGGCGCTGACCATATGTTTAATGTGGTGAATATTGCTATCGCGCAATACGAGGCACAGCAAGTAAAGACACTTCGTGGAATAGTTGGAAAAGAACATATTAGTCGAGGCAAAATTGCAGAAGCCGGTCTTCAGGCACCAGCTACAAGTGAAGCGGGGGCGCGTCTAAGAGCGTTTGAGGGTGGAGAAGGAGAGCAAGCCGAAGAAGATTTATTACCAGCAGGATCTTTAGTTGATGTCTCAGACGAAGAACCGTTTACAAATTTAGCTTTGGTGGAATCAAACAATGCGGTCTTAGAAGATAATTCCGATAGGCGTGTTGATGAATGGTTGGAAAGCCATACTGACACTGGTGAAATAGGAATTGATCTCAATGAAAAAACAAGAGAAAATAAAGTTGGCAGGTTGGAAAGTTTACTAGGAGAGCGTTTGAAAATTGAATTAGATTTAAAAAAATTTGTAGATGAAAACAAAAGATCGAATTTTTTGATGAGATTTGTGAAAGGTGATAAATATTCTTTTTTCGTAACTAAATTTCAAGAAAAGATCGCTGATAAAAACGCTGAAATTCAAAATATTTTATCTAACACAGAAGGTCTTGTGGATATTTTACCGTTGTTGACCCAAGAAGTATATGGGTCAAATAACGAAATATCTCAACAAGTAGCGCGTGAGTGGCTAGATACTGCCGAGGCGGATGAAATGCTGGCGGCAATTCCGGCGGAAGATTTGGTAAAGGCGTCGGCTTTTAGACCTCAAGTGGTCGAAGGAACAGAAAATAGAGCCGGTGTGTCGGATGCGGATAAAATGTCAGGTTTAGAAGGGGTAAAAGCTCAGATAGAACAAATTAGAAATGATTTGGCAATGACAAAATCATCTTTTGATACGCAAATGTCGATAAGAAAAGGATTGAGCTGGTATGAACTTGGTAAAAAAAATCAAGTTGATGAAGAATTGGACAGGCTCGGTAATGATATCAAAAATTTTACAGACACTTTGGTCTATTTTTATAATGAAAATCCACAACTCTTAGAGAATAACGAAAAAGCCAAATTGGAATTTGCCGCTTTGGTAAGAGAGATGAAACAAAAGAAATCAGCTGAAAATACCAAAAATCTGGCCAAAATAGCTGGTTTTTTAGCTTTGTTTTCATTGGTCAAACTTGGTATTGAATCGACAGATATGTCTCAAGTACGTCCAGAACCAAATAAAACTGGCGCTACCGCTCCAGAAAGATCCGGCGGTATGAGTGGAATGAGTTTGCCTGGTAAAAAGGCGGAATCTCCAAAACCTGCCTCAATGACTCCGTTTACCAGAGTAGCAGTGAATGCTTTACCAAACGCCTTTACTCCATCCGGTGTTCCGGCTGGTTTTGGTCGTCCTGATAAAATGATGCCGGAAGGTTTTGGGGTAGTTGGTGGTGGCGGTGGACAAACACACGAAAAACCAAGTCATAAAAAAGGACACAGGCCTGTTGATCTGGGAGTGGAAACTTTTACTGCTACTCCAGAGGCTGTTGTTTCGCCTGCTCCTGAAAAAGGCCAACCAAAGGTTGCAGCTAATGATTATTCCAAATATACAATGGAATCCCTTTTGGGTCAGTTGCCTAGAAAAAATTCTTATCTTCGAACTGATAATGGAGATGAGAACAGTGTAAGAAGATCTTTGTTTGCAGATGGTAATGGTGCAATTTCTATATTAGAGCAAGTTGCAGAATCTCCCAATATGCCAAATACTAAAAAGAAAAAGCTTTTGGCAGAAGCCAAGAGGGCGTTAGACTTAATTGCTGAATCTGCGACAATTCCAAAAGAAAAGGAATGGATAGCGATAGCGTATGGTTTGCACGACAGAATTTTAGCCGACGACAATTGGAACGAACAGGATTTAAAAATTGCCGCTAATAAAAATAGAGTAGTTTCTGGGAGTACAGTCGATAACCGATCAAAAAATCTGGAGGCCAATGTTGGTGATGTTCAATATAAAATAGATAATTTGTTAAGTACATTGCCGAATTTGGACAAAAAGAACGACACAACAGAAGAATTAGGTACGAACGATCGTTTGTTATATGCTTCTGGCGGGGCGGTAGAAGCAGTTCAAAAAGCTGGTATGGTGGAAAATGTCGAAAACTCAAAAGATTATGAAAAAAAACTTGGCACGATAATGAAAATACAATCTAAGGCTAACAGTGTAATCGCCAGTGGTGAAGCCGATGATTCACAAAGAGAAGTCGCCAAGACAGTCTTGGATATTAGCAATTTACTAATGCAAAGATTGTCTTTGTTCGCCGATAGAAATAATTGATTGAAACCTGGTCTCCAATTTTAAAAATAACATTTTTAATATCCCCTTACAAAAGGGGATATTTTTTTGGTTGGTTGCCAAACCAGTCTTTTTTTGTTATGATAATTGTAACTTTATGCAATTTGTTGGCCAACCGCACATCTTATCATTTTTTAAATTAGCCATAAAAAATGGTCAGTTAGGGCACGCCTATTGTTTTGTCGGGACTAGCCAGATCGGTAAACGCACTTTGGCCAATTTATTGGCTGCGGAGATATTGAATGTGCCGGTGGAAAAATTACCTACGAATCCTGATTATTATTATTTGTGTCGTGGGGTTGATGAAAAAACCGATAAAAAGAAAAAGGAAATTTCGGTGGAGCAAGCGCGTGAATTGCGCGAGAAAATGCAAAATCGTTCATGGCTAAATGGTTATAAGGTGGCGATTATCGATGAAGCTGAACTGCTCAACGAAGAATCCGGCAATGCTCTTTTGAAAATTTTGGAAGAACCACCGCAAAAAAGTATAATTTTTTTATTAACGGAAAATGATGGGCAATTGTTACCGACTATTCGATCACGCTGTCAGTTGTTTCAATTTGCGCCGGTCGCAGAGACGGTGGTGGAAAGTTTTTTGGAAAGTTTGTCCAGTGATAAAAATAAAATAAAAGAAATTGTGGAATGGTCATGGGGGCGTCCGGGCAAGGCCAAAGAACTATTGGAAAACGCCGATCTTTTAAAAGATTGTGAACAAGAAAAAAAACGGTGGTTGGAAATTTTGAATGCGCCAATATTTAGACGCTGGCAAATGATGGAAGATGTTTTGAGTGAAAAAGGTAATGTAGTAAAAACCAAAGAAAAACTTGATCCGATCTTGGATTTATGGGTGATGTTGGCACGCCAAAAGATGTTGACGGATAAAAATATTGGTAAAAAATATCAGATGATGATTGATAATATAAAAAATACCAAAAATTTATTGACCGGTAATGTAAATCCGCGCTTGGCGATCGAAGAACTTTTAACAAAATTTTAAAATAAGTTTTTTAAACTCAATTTTATAATAAAATATGCGTAAAATATTTTTGACAATAGCCGCTGTGATGACCATGTTGATTACGACCGGTCAAGGTTGTATAAAACTTAGTGGTAGTACCCAGCAAGGTCCGATGGGTATGTATCAATCGGCGGATAAAGGTGAGAGTTGGCTGCCGATAATGGCCGTGCCCACGGTCGCCGGAGTAAAAAGCATTTCTGGTATAAAAGTGTATCGTTTGCACACTGATCCTAGCGACCCGAAAGCTATTTATTTGGCCTCGCGCGGTCAGGGATTATATTATACTTACGATAATGGCCAAAGTTGGCAATCGGCCTCATCGCTGGGTTCAATTTTTGTTTATGGTCTAGCTGTTGACCCAAAAGATAAATGTAATGTTTTTGTGAGTGATGGAGCGCATATTTTTAAAACCGAAGATTGTTTGCGTACATGGAAGACGGTTTATACCGAAGAGCGTTCGGATCAACGAGTAGTATCCTTGGCGGTAGATTTTGCTACCACCAGTACAGTATATGCCGTCGAATTGGGTGGTGATGTTTTGATTAGCAATAATGATGGCAGAAGTTGGCGTGTTACCAAGCGGTTTGGATTTCAAATACAGTATATAGTTGCCGATCAATTTAATCCGGGGCGAGTGTACGCGGCCGCGTATAATGGCGGTCTGTATCGTTCGGACGATTCCGCCAAAACTTGGAAAGATATGTCGGCCGGTTTCGATGCTTTTGCCGATGCTTATAAATTTTATCGATTGGTTTTAAATCCCGCCAAAAAAGATAGTATCTTTTGGGTGTCAAAGTATGGTATTTTACGATCTGATGATGCCGGTGCGACTTGGACAGATCTCAAATTGATTACTCCTCCGGGCAGTGTGAATATATACGCCTTTGATATCAATAGTAAAAATCAAAATGAAATGTATTACACCGGTACAATTTTGGGAGACAAGAATGTTCATGTGCGTTCAACATTTTATAAAACAACCGATGGTGGAAAAAATTGGGTGACCAAGAAATTGCCGACCAATACTATTCCGGTGAGTTTGCTGATAAATTTAGAAAAAGACAATGTGGTCTCAATGGGTTTTTTCACATTAGATCAATAAATTAATCGTATATGAATATCAATGATTTTAAAGATGACTTTGAGAAGGTGTTGGAATTTTTGAAAAAAGATATTATCGGCTTGCGTACCGGTCGCGCTTCGGTGGCAATGGTGGAAGATATTTCGGTGGAAGCTTACGGTACTTATCAGGCGCTCAAAGCTATGGCTTCGATCTCGATAGCCGATGCCAAGACGCTCAATATCGAGCCGTGGGACAAAACGGTGTTGGGGGCAATAGAAAAAGGTATTCGTGATTCGGGTATTGGTGTGAGTCCAGTGAATGATGGTCGTTTGATCAGAGTGATCTTACCGGATTTGACCACTGAACGCCGTCGCGAATTGACCAAAGTATTACACGAAAAATTGGAAAATGCACGCGTGTCGGAGCGCAAAGTTCGTCAAGAAATTCGCGAATTAGTGGAAGCGGAGGAGGAATCCAAATCTATTAGTGAAGATGAAAAATTTAAAATGTTTGAAGATTTGGAAAAAATGGTGAAGGAATACGGTGATAAAATTAAAGATATCGGCGAAAAGAAAGAAGCCGAAATAAATACTATTTAATATGCCTAAAGATTTAGAAAAGGTAGTTTCGCTTTGTAAAAGGAGAGGGTTTATTTTTCCGGGTAGTGAAATCTATGGTGGTTTGGCCAATAGCTGGGATTATGGTCCGCTCGGACATCTGCTCAAACAAAATATCAAAAAAGCTTGGTGGAAATTTTTTGTACAGGAACGCGCGGATATGGTGCCACTCGATAGTGCTATTATTATGAATCCGAAAGTCTGGGAAGCCTCCGGACATTTGCAAAATTTCAGCGACCTGTTGGTGGAATGTAAAAAATGTCATCATCGTTTTCGTACCGATCATCTGCTCGAAGCGGCAAGCTTAAAACCGGAATATAATAAAGGTCAGCCAAAAACTATTTCAGAAGTTCGCTGTCCGGAATGTGACGGAGATTTGACCGATCCAAAGAGTTTTAATTTAATGTTTAAAACTTTTTTGGGCACTAATGAAGATAGCGCGACTACCGCCTATTTGCGTCCGGAAACTGCCGCCGGAATGTTTGTAAATTTTAAAAATGTTTTAAATTCAACACGTCGTCGTTTGCCATTTGGTATTGCGCAAATTGGTAAATGTTTCCGCAATGAAATTACCCCTGGCAATTTCATTTTTCGTACTCGCGAATTTGAAATTGGTGAATTTGAATATTTTATTAACCCAAAAGATTGGGAAAAAATATTTGAAATGTGGCTGGGAGAAATAAAGCGTTGGTGGCAAGATATTATGCAGATTGATATGAATAATTTGGTTTGGCATGAACTCGAAGGTGCCGATCTTGCGCATTACAGTAAGCGCACAGTGGATATTGAATATAAATATCCGTTTGGCGTCAAAGAATTACACGGTATTGCTTATCGTACTGATTTTGATTTGTCTCGTCATGAAAAAGTGAGTGGGCAGGATTTGCATTACACTGATCCGGAAACCAATGAAAAGTTTTTACCACATGTGATTGAGCCAACTTTTGGTATTGATCGTATGTTGCTGGTGCTATTGCTCGAAGCCTATACCGAGGAAGATGTGCCTTCCTCTGCCAAGGCTACGGCGGGCGAAGCCAAAGAAAGTGAAACTGACTTTCGGGTAGTGATGAAATTTCCAAAAAAATTGGCACCAATTCAAGTGGCGATTTTACCACTTTCCAAAAAAGAAGAATTGTCTAGCGTAGCGCGCGATTTGGCGAATGTTTTGCGCAAAGATTTTTCGGTGGATTATGACGAGACTCAAAGCATCGGCAAGCGCTATCGCCGCCAAGATGAAATCGGCACACCATATTGTGTGACGGTGGATTTTGAATCATTGGAAGACAAAAAAGTGACCGTGCGTGATCGTGATACTATGGCGCAAGATAGAATTAATATATCTGAATTGAAAGAATATTTATGTACAAAATATCAAAATTAAAAAATAAAATTACTCTAATAACCGTTCCACTCAAAGGTGCAAAAGCCACCACCGTGTTGGTATTGGTGCCGGTTGGTTCTCGCTATGAGCATGCCAAAATTTCCGGTGCTTCGCATTTTGTCGAGCATTTGATGTTTAAGGGCACATCCAAGCGTTCGACTGCTCAAGATATTTCGCGTATTTTGGATGCTTCCGGAGCAGACTATAATGCTTTTACCAGCAAAGATTATACCGGTTATTATGTAAAAATTGCCAGCGGTAAACAGGCGATTGCTTTTGATTTGATCTCGGATATGCTTTTCAACTCCAAATTCGACGCGGCGGAAATTGAAAAAGAAAAAGGAGTGATCGTCGAAGAGTTGCGCATGTATGAAGATAATCCAACGATGGGTATCGGTTTGCTTTATGAAAAATTATTGTTTGGCGATTGCCCACTTGGTAGAGATGAAGGCGGTAGTGAACAAACTGTGCGTGGTATCTCACGCGAAGAATTATGGAATTATTATCAGGCGGCCTACAAAACTGACAACATGGTGTTAGTGGTCGCCGGTAGTATTGATAAAAATATCAAAAAATATTTACAGTATTTTTTAAGTCCTGACGCTGGAAAAAATAAAAGCAAAAAAACTATTCATAAGAATAATTTTGAAAAATTTGTTTGGCCAAAAGAACAAAAAACATTGGATCAGCGGGTAGAGGTAAAAGAAAAAAAATTGGACCAAGCGCATATCATTGCCGGTTTCCCCGGTTTGTATAGTAATCACCCGGATCGTTATGCTTTGCTTGTCTTATTGAATATACTGGGTGGTGGTATGAGCTCTAGGTTGTTTGTAGAAGTGCGTGAAAAACGCGGGCTGGCCTATATGGTGCGTTCCGGTTCCAGTAATTATCGCGATGTTGGTACGGCCTACATACAGGCCGGACTAGATCCATCGCGTTTGTCGGAAGCACTGAAAGTTATTAGAGAGGAATTACAAAAAATTTGTGAGCAACCAGTTTCAAAAAAAGAATTGGCCGATGCCAAGTCCAATCTTTCCGGCCGTATGACTTTGGCCATGGAAGAATGTAGCGCTCAGGCTGAATGGTATGCCAAACAATTTTGGTTGGCCAATAAAATGGAAACCTATGAACAAGTATTGCAAAAAATAAACAAAGTAACTATTCGGGATATCCAGCGCGTTGCTTCTAAAATTTTCGATTGGAATCAAGTGCGAGTGGTGGCTATCGGTCCGATAAAAAAACAAGATTTAATCGGCAATTTAAAATAAAAATATATGTCTGTTTCCAAAAAAGTATATTTGTTTGCCAATTGGAAAATGTATTTGAATTTTGATGAAAGCAGTGTTTTGGCCAAAGGGCTAAAAAAAGTTTCCAAAAAAAATTCAAGTAAAATTAAAATGACTGTTTTTCCCGGGGCTTTGTCGTTTCAGAGTGTTGTTCAAATATTAAAAAATACCAATATAGATTGCGGAGCACAGAATATTCATTGGGAAGACAAAGGTGGATTTACCGGCGAAGTGTCGGCAGTGATGTATAAAATGGCTGGAGCAAAATATACTTTGGTTGGACATTCCGAGCGCCGTCATTTATTTCATGAAAGTAATCATGAAGTCAGACAAAAAATGGGGACAGCTTTAAATTTAGGTTTAACACCGGTTTTGTGCGTGGGAGAAACCGATAAAGAAAGAAAAGATGGGAAAGTCAAAGAGATAGTTGAAATTCAATTAAGAGCGGCCTTGGACGGTTTAAAATGGAAAGCCAAAACCAAGTTAATTATTGCTTATGAACCGGTGTGGGCGATTGGCACTGGCAACCACTGCGACCCTTTAGAAGCAGAAAAGATGTGTCAATTAATATCTGGCATGGCTAAAATTTTGGAGCCAGATGTGCAAATAGTTATGTTGTATGGAGGTAGTGTAAAAGGGGATAATGTCGCGGATTTTATGAAACAGCCGAGTATTAGCGGTGCATTGGTTGGCGGTGCCTCTGCCAAGCTTGACAGTTGGCTACAAATTGTGCACAATGCCTGTTAATTTTATGTTAAATATCTTGTTTATCATCGTTATCTTGATTTGTTTGGGAATTATTGGTTTTATTGTCTGGCAAAAGTTGTTACAATTGTCCAATTTGGATGTGGAAACTCTGCCTCAAGAAAAAACCGCTCGTAAAAAACACGAGATTATATCCAAGCGCGTCGAGATGCAAAGTAAAGAAGCTAGAGCTAAATTTGTGGCTAAATTGAAACCGCTTGATTTGGTTTGGCGCAAATTGCAATTTCAATTTCGTGTCTATGTTGGCAAGATTGAGCGTCTGTTGCACCATGAACAGATGATAAAAACCAAACAAGAACAGAGCGCGATGACCGTGGAAGAAAAGGAAAATAAAATAAAGACTTTGGTGCAAGATGGAGAACACAGCTTGCATTTGAATAATTTTGATCAAGCCGAGCAGGCTTTTATTGCCGCCATAAAAATGAATGCCAAATCAGCCGGCGCCTATCGTGGTTTGGGTGAAGTATATCTCAGCAAAGGGGCGACAGAGGAGGCTGAACAAACTTTTGATTTTTTACTCCAACTCGAACCCGGCAACGATGCGGTGATGGCCAAATTGGCTGAAATGGCGGAATCACAAAATAATATAGATAAAGCCATAGAGTATTATCAAAGGGCGGTGGTGGCTAATGATTCGCTTTCACCACGGTTTTCCCATCTAGCGGAATTGCTTTTGAAGGTCAACCAACCACAAGTGGCCAAAGAGGCGGTATCGCAGGCAGTGGAACTAGAACCTCAGAACCCCAAATATCTTGACTTACTGATAGAAACTGCTATACTATGTCAAGATAAGAAATTGGCCGCCGAAGCTTTTAATAGTTTGCGTTTGGTAAATCCGGAAAATTCAAAACTAACTGATTTCAAGGGTCGTATTGATAAAATATAAACAACGCCGTTGTAGCTCAGATGGTAGAGCATTTCCATGGTAAGGAAAAGGTCTCGGGTTCGATTCCCGACAACGGCTCTGGAGAAAAAACGCCGACTTAGCTCAGTTGGTAGAGCAACGGTTTTGTAAACCGTAGGTCTAGGGTTCGAATCCCTAAGTCGGCTCTAGATTTTGTCCTTTTAAAATTTCCGTGGTATAATGTAACTGACCATTATCAGTTATTATATGCCAAAAAAAACTATCACTAAAGAACAGGAAAGATTAGTTAAAGAATTGTATCTTGTCGGAAAAATGGGTAAAGAGATTTCGTTTATTTCTGGTCTATCTTTAAAACAAATATACAGTTCGTTACGACGTCAAAATGTTCCTACCAAAAGTTTATCAGAACAAAATAAGATTTTGTTCGATAGAAAAAAACCATCCTTTAATTTTAAAGAGAGTTTAAATGTAAAGGATAGAGAACTTTTGATAGCGGCTATTATGTTATATTACGGAGAGGGAGCAAAAACAGGAGTCACGGTAGATTTTGCCAATTCAGATGAATTGGTGATAAAATTATTTTTAAAGTTTTTGAGAAAAATCTGTCGAGTGAAAGAAAATAAACTTAGATTCTATCTATATTGTTTTGAGGATCAAGATATCGATGCTCTTATAAAATATTGGTCGTTTCAATTAAACGCTGAAAAAGTGCAATTTACAAAACCGCACGTACGTCCAGCTGTTAATCGAGGCAGAAGATCAATGCCGCATGGTTTACTCCATGTTCGCTACGGAGATAAAAAATTGTTAGAGAAAATTTTGTGTTTTTGTGGTGATTTGGCTCGTTCTTTATAAAAAAAATTGGGCAGATACCAAAGTGGTTAACTGGGACAGACTGTGAACAATTGCAGCTCTTAGGGGAAACCCTAGGATGAACTCTCTGGGATAACGGTGAAAGCTAATGGGGGTGCTAATACCGTGGGAACTCCGAAATGTTCGGGGAGCGCCGTAGAGACTAGATACCAGAGTACCCGTAAAAGGGTAAAGATATAGTCCATGCCGTAAGGAAACTTATGGATAAGTGAAATCTGTTGGCTCCGCCTTCGAAGGTTCGAATCCTTCTCTGCCCACCAAAGTAATTTAATTAAAATACATATGTCACAAGAAAGATTAGTAAAATTGGAGTGTACCAATTGCAATCAAGTGGATCATTTTACCACTCGCAACAAAAAAATCAAGACGCGTTTGGACTTGAAGAAACATTGCAAAAATTGCAAAAAGCACTTCGCCCACAAAGAAACAAAATAAGTTAGGTTATGAGTTTTTTTAACTCGTTATACAATAGTTTGTATAATTTTAAATGGCTCCGCAACCAGAAAAACAATACCAACTGGGCTTGGGGCTATTTTTTTCTGTTGATTTTTTTTGTGGCCGGTTTGTCTACCATCTCTATCGGTTTGACATTTTGGAATGAAGCGCCAAAAATAAAACAACAGATTGTTACTGATTTACCGGAGTTTCAAGCGGAGCTAAAAAGCGGTAAAATATTCGTCACGGGAATAGCGCAACCATTTATAAAAAAATATGATAGCTTAACTTTGGTGGTTGATACTACTGTTACCAATACCGTTGGTGTAAAAAGTTTTCTTCCCAATGATAGTACAGCGGGAGTACTGTTAAGTAATGATAGAATTGAATTTTACGATCCTGATAGCAAAGAAATAAAAAGCCAAGATTATAAAGGATTTTCCGATTTCAAAACAGATCGTACGGGTACTTTGAAAACTGTCGACATTATTTTTAGTAATAAAATGTTGACGATCGTTACTGCTATCACTTTCTTTGTTCTATTTATATTTTTGGCGGTATTCAATTTGTTAAATATTTTATTGTTTAGTTGGGTATTTTACTTATTGGCAAAGAGAAACAATTTAGATTGGAAGTTTAAAGAAATATTAAATATTGGTTTGTTTGCTGTCAGTTTACCGTTGATAATGATGCAAGCGTCATCGGATATGTATTTGAATTTGTTTGCGATTCTGATATTTGTTGGATGGATGTATTTGGTGGTAATTAAAAAAGATAAGGTGGTAAAATAGTAAAAAAAGCATTTTGACATGTTCTTTCGAATAGTATATACTATTTTTGCAAATAATTATAGGGGCGTAGTATAATGGTAGTACTGCTCTCTCCAAAAGAGTAGGCGTGGGT
>JAVHSM010000032.1:0-14712 GCA_036172155.1 Candidatus Magasanikiibacteriota bacterium | reverse complement strand
TTTTTGGGCGCCATGGTGTGGTCCTTGTCAGATGATGGGTCCGTTGGTAGAAGAACTGGCAAAGGAATTTGATGGAAAAAATATCAAGATTGGAAAATGCAATGTGGATGAAAATAATGAAACTTCCGCCACTTACAATGTCATGAGTATTCCAACCTTTTTGGTGTTCAAAGACGGACAAGTAGTGGATCAAGTAACCGGTGGTGTACAAAAAGAAAAACTGAAAGAAATGATTGAGAAATATTTATAATTTTTTAAAATTATTTTTTTATGAATTATTATTTTGGAGTTTTTAAAAAATACGCGGTATTTGACGGGCGAGCATCCAGATCTGAATATTGGTATTTCACCTTATTCAATTTGTTGGTTAGCATATTGGTGATGATTGCTTTTTCTGTAGTTCGTTTGTCTGGTAGTATGATAGGGGGATTTATAGTAGGCGTTATTAGTTTTTTATATTCTGTAGGGTCTCTTATTCCTTCTTTGGCAGTTGGTATTAGGAGGTTGCACGATACCAATCGAAGCGGTTGGTGGGTACTAATTTCATTGGTGCCGTTAGTGGGTACAATTTGGCTATTGGTGTTGTTGGTACTTGATAGTACTCTTGGTGAAAATGAGTATGGTTCAAATCCAAAAATGATATCAGCAAAGTAAAATAATAAACAAACAAAAACTCTTGAGTGTGTATCTCAAGAGTTTTTGTTTACAGAGTCAATAGGATGTATTTGTTAAAAGATTAAAGAAGTAAAATAGTAGTCATTTTTTTGGGTTGCACAATCGCATAAATCTGGTAGAATAGACCCACTATGAAAGATTTTGTCCATCTCCATGTCCACTCGCATTACTCTTTGCTAGATGGCTTGTCCAAAATTCCTGATTTGGTAAAAACCGCTAAAGCACGCGGTTTTTCGGCGTTGGCGCTGACTGATCATGGCAATATGTATGGGGCGATAGAGTTTTATCAAGAATGTGAAAAACAGGGGATAAAGCCGATTATCGGGGTAGAGGCGTATATTGCCATAAACGGTCGTTTTGATAAAGATCCCAATGTTCGTTATCGTCATCTGATTCTGTTGGCATTGAATGAAACCGGTTATCGAAACTTAATGAAATTGGTGTCGTTGGGTAATACCGAAGGATTTTATTACAAACCAAGAATTGATAAAGAATTATTGAAGCAGTATCACGAAGGATTGATTGGGTCGTCGGCTTGTTTTGGTGGGGAAATCGCCCATATTTTACGCAAAGAAAATGATTGGGAAAAAGCCAAAAAAGTAGCACTAGAATATCAAGATATTTTTGGTGTCGGAAATTTTTATTTAGAAATGATGGATTTGCCGGCCTTGGAAGGCCAGTCTGAACTCAATGAAAATCTTCGCCAATTATCTAAAGAAACTGGTATACCATTGATTGTCACTCGTGATAGCCATTATCTTAATACCGATGACGCCGAAGCGCAAGATATTTTGACTTGTATTCGTGATGGTAAAACTCTGGATGATACCGATCGTAAAAGTTCGGCTGGTTTTGATTCTTCACTTTGTAACGCAGAGGAAGTTTGGGAACGGTTTCCTAATGATTCCGAAGCTCTAATTAATACAGTCAAAATTGCAGAGCGTGTCAATTTAAAATTAGAATTAAATAAATGGTTGTTTCCTCATCTTGACTTGCCGGCCAATAAAACTGCTGATGATGTTTTGCGAGACATGGTTTATGAAAAATTGCCATTGTTGATTGAGGTGACTGACGCGGTGCGAGTGCGTATTGATTACGAACTTGGTGTCATCGCCAAAAAAGGTTATTCCACTTATTTTATTGTAGTAGCGGATTATGTGAACTATGCTCGTACACATGGTATCGTGGAAACAACTCGTGGATCCGGTGCTGGTTCGATTGTTGCCTATGCGATGGGGATCACCACTGTTAATCCGTTGTATTTCAAACTTCCGTTTGAACGTTTTTTGAATCCATTTCGTCCTAGTCCTCCTGATATTGACGCGGATTTTGCCGACGATCGTCGTGATGATATGATCGCTTATGTAACGCAAAAATATGGCGCCGATAAAGTGGCGCAGATTATTACTTTTGGAACGATGATGGCCAAGGGATCAATTCGCGATGTGGGTCGGGCTTTGGGTTATCCATATTCTTTTTGTGATCAGCTTTCCAAATTGATTCCGATGGGTGCTCAAGGTTTTCAAATGACGATTGCCAAAGCCAAAGATTTGGAAAAAGATTTGATGGAATTGTATCAGAAAAATCCGCAGGCACAGAGATTGCTTGATCTTGCCCAAAAAGTAGAAGGCTGTGCCCGCCATACATCTATGCATGCGGCTGGGGTGGTTATAGCACCAACACCGTTGGTAGATTTTACACCGATTCAGTATGAAACCGGCGGTGATAAGATTACTACCCAATATGAAATGCATGCGGTAGAATCGGCCGGACTTTTAAAATTTGATTTTTTGGGTATTCGTAACTTATCTATCTTGGGTCGCGCGGTAGAAATTATTGAAAAAACTGCCAGCACAAAAATCGATATTTTTTCTATTCCTTGGGATGATAAAAAAACTTATGAAATGTTGGCGCGTGGTGAAACCAATAGCGTGTTTCAACTCTCCGGTTCTGGCATGACACGTTATTTAAAAGAATTAAAACCCAGCACTATTTTTGATATCACCGCGATGGTGGCGCTTTTCCGCCCTGGTCCGATGGAGCAAATTCCAGAATATATTAAACGCAAACATCATCCCGAGGCGGTAGAATATCTGGATCCGCGCATGGAAGAATATCTGGATCAATCTTTGGGTTTGATTGTGTATCAGGACGATGTGTTGCTGACCGCTATTCATTTGGCCGGCTACAATTGGGAAGAAGCGGATAAATTTCGTAAGGCCATGGGTAAAAAAATTCCCGAAGAAATGGCGAAACAAAAAGAAAAATTTTCAAAAGGTTGTCGCACTTTTGGTAAATTATCGGAAGATAAGATTCACAAACTGTGGGAAATGATTGAACCGTTTGCGGCGTATGGTTTCAATAAAGCACATGCGGCCAGCTATGGAGTGGTGGCTTATCAGACCGCTTATCTGAAAGCGAATTTTCCAGTGCAATATATGACCGCCGCCTTGATTGCAGAAAGTGGTGACATGGACAAAGTGCCGGAGATTATTCGCGAATGTGAACGCATGGGAGTAAAAGTATTGCCTCCTGATATCAATGAAAGTATGAAAAATTTTGCCATGGTAGGCTGGCAAAATGGTGGTACAGCTCATATTCGTTTTGGTTTGAGCGCAGTAAAAAATCTTGGTGATCATATCGCCGACGCTATTTATCGTGAACGAAAAAATAATGGTACTTATAAAAATTTGGAAGATTTATTGAAGCGGGTGCAAGATCGAGATTTGAATAAAAAATCCGTGGAAAGTTTAATCAAATGTGGTGCCATGGATAGTTTTGGTTATGATCGTGGAGTCCTACTCGCTAATATTGAAAATTTATTATCTTTCTCCAAAAATTTTGGTGAACAAAAAAATTCTTTGCAGAATTCTCTTTTTGCCGGTACTAAAATTGATTTTATTTCCAAATTAAATATTGCCTCGGCGCCCGATGCCACCCTAGATGAAAAATTAATTTGGGAAAAAGAATTGCTCGGTCTATATATTACCGCCCATCCATTTGCTTATTTTCAAGCCGCACTGAGTGGTTGTCTGACGCCAATCAATGAATTGCAAGGCACCGCTCGTAGTGAGTGGGTGATTGTGGCTGGAATTATGGATAGTGTTAAAAAGAAAATTACCCGTCGCGGAAAACAGATGAGTTTTGTAAATCTTGAAGACACAACTGATAAATTGGAATTATTGGTTTTCCCAAAAGTTTATGAAACTACAAAAGATATTTGGGTAGAGGGTCAAATGGTAGTGGTGGTCGGTAAGACCTCGGAAGAAGAAGGGGATAATAAGTTGTTTGTAGAAAAAGCTTACGCTCTAAATAAAGCCAATTGTTCCCAACTGGCCGTTCAGCTCAACACCGGACAAAAGAAAAATTCTATGAGTCAATATATGAGCAATGAAGCGGCGGACAGCATGTCTTTTGAAATTAGTTTAACACCGGATCAGATCAAAGAAAAAGCAGAAGGAATTAAAAGTTTATTGGCTAAATATCCAGGGGATGCGTTGGTGTATTTATTAGTTGGAGATAAAAAAATAAAAACTTCTTTTAAGATTACACCAGACGATCATTTTAAAAAAAGTTTGGAGGAATTATTATCAAATTAAAAGACCCCAGTAACAATAACCTTTTCGCTTTTTTCAGCCGCGAGGCTGAAAGGATGAGGTTTTGGCCTCATAACCCGCTCAAAGGTGATTATTACCGGGGTCTTTTAATTTTCTATATTTTTTAATTAGATGCTACCGAATTATTTCTCTTTCTTTTCAAACAGATTTTTAATCCACATAATTTTGGAAGTATTCAATTGCGCGCGAATATGATTCTTGGCGGCGTGGGTTTTGGCGAATTTGAGCCAGTCCGGACTTGGACCTTTGCGATTTTTATCGGTAATAATCTCTATTACATCACCACTTTTGAGATATGAATCCAGACTTACCATCTGATCATTTACTTTCGCACCGTTGCATTTGTTGCCTACTTCGGTGTGGATATGATAAGCAAAATCGACTGGGGTGGCATCTTCTGGTAGATCGATCACATCGCCTTTGGGAGTGAAAACAAAAATATGATTATGGAAAAAATCCACTTTCATTTCTTCCAAGTCTTTGATATTGTTTAATATCTCTTGTTGCATCTTGGCCAATTCTTGTGCCCAATTCATATCTTTTTTGGACTGATGTGGTCCTTTTTCGTCGTAGTTCCAATGGGCGGCTGTGATACCAAACTCCGCTTCTTGATGCATTTCTTTGGTGCGGATTTGGAATTCTACAACTTTTCCTTCATCGCAAAAAACCGTGGTGTGCAGAGATTGATAACCGTTTGGTTTTGGCTGAGCGATATAATCTTTGATACGGCCTTTGAGTGGACGCCAAAGTTTGTGAATAATACCGAGGGTGGCATAACAGTCACCAACATCTTTGACGATGACACGCACAGCGACGATATCATAGACATTACTCATCTCCCAATTTTTTCTAAGTAATTTTTGGTAAAGACTATATAGCTGTTTTTCACGACCATGAATATTTACATAGTCAATGCCAACATTTTTTAATTCTTCGCCAATTGTTTTGATTATTTTTTTCAAATAAATATTTTTTTCTACGATATTTTGATTGCGTAGATCTTTCACGCGTTGATATTCTTTGGGATGAACATATTTAAAAGACATGTCCTCGAGCAATCCTTTGAATTCACCCATACCCAAACGGTTGGCAATCGGTGAATAAATTTCCAGACTTTCCAAGGCAATACGATAGCGTTTTTTTTCCGGTAATGATTCCAGAGTGCTAAGATTGTGAATACGGTCGGCAAATTTAATAATCATGACGCGAATATCTTCGGCCATGGCCACGAAAAGTTTGCGTAAATTTTCGATATATCTTTTTACCCCGCGATATTTCAGTTTACCAAGTTTGGTGATCCCCTTGATCATATTGGCAATATCACTGCCAAAGTTTTTTTCGATTTCTTCCAAAGTTATCTCGGTATCTTCCGGCACATCATGAAGTAAACCAGCAATAATAATATTTGGTTCGGCTTGGATTTGCGAAAGGATATAGGCGGTAGTGAGCGGATGTGTGATGTATGGTTCACCAGATTTACGCAGCTGTCCAGCATGAGCTTTGTTGGCAAAATCATAAGCCAACTCAGCCGTTTCAATGTCTGACGGTTGGCAATATTTTTTTAAGTTTTCCAACAGATCTGTCAAAGTAACTTTTTCTGGAATATTTACCTGTGGAAATAGCATTTTTTCCATGTTTTTAAAGTTAGGCCGTTAGGCTACTATAATAATTAATTATATCATTTTAATGGCTAAATGCAAATAAAAATTATCTTGGCAAATTGACAAAATGGCTGAATTGTGCTATATTTATTACTGTTTACAGTGGATGGTCGTCCCCGACTCAGTCGGGGGAGGAAAGTCCGAACACTATTCTTTGAAAAAAGAAAATGGTAGTGGGTAACACCCACCAATTTGGCGGCAACGTCAAATGAGGGAAAGCGGCACAGAGACAATACTACCTCGACTCAGTCGGGGGAAAGGTGAAAAGAATATAGAAGTTCTGATTCTAGAACAGAGCTACCATATACCCATCGTTGTGAAACGATGTGGTGCCAAGCCCTGCCTGGTGCAAGAGCAGCCTAAGGAGAAAGACCTTGGGAAAAGTTCGCTCGCTAATGATTTTGACAGCAATGTCAAAACTAGATAAATGATCGTCATCCCGTCCGCCTTGGTGGACGGGAAACAGAATTCGGCTTATAGCTGTAAACAAAACAAAAGACCGACAATAACTTTGTCGGTCTTTTGTTTTTGTGGTATGATGATAGTATATTTTTAATTATAAATATATGGAAAGTTGTGCTACTTGTCATACTCAAAAAATTGCCATAATTGGTGCTGGTGCTGTTGGTGCGACCACGGCCTATACTTTAATGTTAAAAAATTTGGCGGCGGAAATAATGTTGATTGATGTTAATGAAGCAAAAGAAGAAGGGGAAGTGATGGATATTGATGACATTTTAAGTTATGTGGAAACGGGTTCAATAAAAGGTGGAGATTTTAAAGATGCCACCAACGCAGATATTATAGTTTTGACCGCGGGAGCGGCACAAAAACCGGGAGAAACGAGATTGGATTTGGTAAATAAAAATAAATCAATTTGTGAATCTATTTTTAAATCGATTGGAAATATAAAATCGACTGCTATTATTATTGTGATAGCCAATCCAGTAGACATTGTTACTGCATTAGTGCAGAATATTTCTGGTTTGGATCGCAGTCATGTGTTTGGTACCGGTACCAGTTTGGATACCGCTAGATTGCGAACAGAAATTGGTAAAGCTCTAGGAGTATCTGCTCAAAATGTCGACGGTTATGTTCTGGGAGAACATGGTGATACTGAGTTTGATGCTTTTAGTACGATATCAGTTGGTGGAATTTTGATAAAAGATTTAAAATTACCCAAAGCAAAATTGTATGAAATTGAGGAGAAAGTAAAAAATGCGGCGTATGAAATTATTAGTCGCAAGGGGGCAACTTTCTATGGAATCGCTATGACAGTGTCAGATATTGTGGAAGCAATTTTGTTTAATCAACATAAAATTATGCCATTGTCGGTACATTTGAATGGTTGGAACGGAATTAGTGGAGTGTGTCTAAGTGCGCCGGCGGTATTGGGGAGACAGGGGGTAGAAAAAGTGTGGCCGGTGAAGTTAAGCGGATCGGAAAAAAGGAGATTACAAAAGTCGGCTAAGGCTATTAAAAAGTTTTTGTAGATTTTCAAAATAAAAATATACCAGCGATGGTATATTTTTTGTTGTTTAGTGGGAAGGGATCCTTCTCCGCCATAGGCGGATCAGGATGACATGCGATGATAGTGTTTTTACACCTCAATAATCACCGGCAAAATCATCGGGCGTTTTTCGGTTTTGGTATAAAGAAATTGTCCGACATAGTCGCGGATTTTGTTGCGGATATTATTGGTGTCAGCCCAAGAAAGAGGATCGCTATCGACGACAACTTTTTTTACACGATGACGCAAATCTTCGATCAATTCTTTGTGTTCTTTTAAGAAAACAAAGCCGCGAGAAATAATATCCGGATTCTGAATTAGTTTACCGGTTTTGGAATCGACGGTAGCAATAATTACCACCATGCCATCTTCGGCCAGTAGTTGGCGATCGCGTAAAACCACATTGGTTTCGTCCGACACGCCCAAGCCGTCGACGAATACATAATCAGCCGGAACTTTTTCTTTGGTCAATTCACCGTGGCCATTTTTAAATTCGATTACTTGGCCGTTATCGGCAATAAAAATATTTTCTTTTGGGATGCCGGCAGTTTCGGCTACTTTACCATTGTAATGTAGTAAGAAATGATTGCCTTCGATTGGCACAAAATATTTTGGATTGACCAATCTGATCATGAGTTTCACATCGTCAGCTTTGGCGTGGCCACCAGCGTGGACATCCATCATCTGATAATGAATTACTTCGGCGCCTTTTCTAAACAAAGTATCTTTGAGACGCTGGACAGTGCGCTCATTGCCCGGAATTACCGAAGATGAAAACACGACAGTGTCGCCAGTCATGAGACGCACGGAGCGATGTTCGCCATTGGCGATGCGCATTAAAGAAGCATTTTTTTCTCCTTGCGCGCCAGTGCAGATGATCATCACTTTGTTTGGTGGATAATTATCGACGTGTTTTATATCGATAATAGTTTTGGCATTGAATTTGATGTAGCCCAATTCTTTGGCAATTTCAATATTGCTTTTCATCGAGAAACCATCGACGGCAATTACTTTGCCGGTGCGTTCGGCAATTTCCACGATCTGTTTGATACGTGATAATAGCGAAGCAAAGGTACCGATAATTAGGCGTCCTTTGGCTTTGCCGATAATATCATCGAGATTGGTACCGATTTCCGATTCGGAAATTTGGTGTCCAAGCTGGGAAGCGTTGGTGGAGTCGGTCAATAATGCCAATACACCTTCACTGCCGATGCGCGCGATTTTTTGTAAATCCGCCGGTTGATCGCCAGCTACCGGTTGATAATCGAATTTCCAATCACCGGTATGCACGACTACACCTTCTGGTGTACGTATTACCACACCCATAGAGTCGGGGATGTTGTGATTGAGATGAAAAAATTCTAACTCAAATACGCCCAATTTTAATTTGTCATCTAGATTGAGATTGTGTATATTGAGCGGGCTTAATCCTTTATAATCTTCTTGGCGTTTTTTGATAATCGCGTTGGTCAATGGTAAGCCATACATTGGAGGATAACCAAGTACCGGAATACAATGAGGAATACCGCCAATATGATCATAATGCGCGTGAGTAATAATTACCCCGCGGATATTTTTTTCTTTGCCTTTGAGATAGTTGATGTTGGGAATAATATAATCAATACCAGGCATGTCTTCTTCGGGAAATTGCAAACCCATGTCGATAATAATAATATCATCACCGTATTCAATGAAAGTGCAGTTGCGTCCGACTTCTTCAAGACCGCCGACGACTATAATACGCAGTTTTGAACCAGTATTTGGAATAATATTGGCACTAATATTAGTTTCGCGTAAGCGCTGGAAAGAAGGTCGAACATTTCTGCTCATTTGGCGTTGTGAATGAAAATCTCGACTTGGAGCTTGTGGTTGTGTTTTTTGTGGAGCGCGAAAAATTCGCGGCTGATGAGTTGGCGGATTGGTCTGTGGACGAGGTGTTGTCTGTTGTGTAATCATATAGATTGTTGTTTCGTTTTTTTCGAATGAATCGAAAAAGCGAGAATAAATAAAAGAATGTCGATTGTCATCGTGAGTATTTGCCGATAAGGCAAAGATATGGCGATCCCATGGGATTGCTTATCCCGACTTGGTCGGGATCGCAATGACACATTGTGGGCGAGAGAGGACTCGAACCTCCACGGGATTGCTCCCACAGGCTTCTGAGACCTGTGCGTCTACCAATTCCGCCACTCGCCCGATGTTAATTATTTTAATTGTCTGGTAGTTTTTATATACCAATTACCAAGTGTTCCAAATCGATCTTGGGGATTGGCCAAGTTGGAAATATCTACTCCATGAATATCTTTATTGACGGCCATGATATAGGTAGGAGAGTATAGAAATACCGCCGGTATATCAGTAGCTAAAATATTTTGAAATTTTTGATATAGTTTGGTGCGGGCATCGGTGTCTAAGGTGGTGCGGGCATCTTCGAGTAATTTGTCCGCATCGCGATCGGAGAATTTCGCCAAGTTTAAACCGGGATAATCACTTTGTGAAGAGTGCCAAAATGAGTACAGATCAGGATCAGCACCAATCATTTCTCCATAAATCAGCACCTGGTAGCTTCTATCTTTTAGAGCATCGCGGACGATCTGACGGCTACCAACTGTAATGATGCTGGTTTGTATACCAATCTCGCTCCACATTTTGACAACTTGTTGAGCGGTTTTGATATATTCCGGTGTGTCGGCAGTAGTGATATTCAAATGCAAAACATCATTTTTACCGGAGCGGCGATAAAAAGCTTGCCCCGAGGTCATTTCGGCGCGTATCATTTCATTTATTTTACTTTCATCTTCGGTTGAAACTGTTGGCGCTTCGATTGGTTTGACTGAATTAGCGGGGGTAGCTTTTTTGTTTGTTTTGGCCGTGTCTTGTTTTGGGGTGACTGTTGGTTGTTCCGGATGTAGACTTTTCAAAATTTGATCATGGCGAATTTTGAAATATTCTTCCGGTTGAATGCGTGGGTATTTTTTGTCGATCAACTGATTGGCGGCGGCGATATTAAAAGATATTTTTTTTACTTGTTCAAAGTATCCTAGGTTGCCAGGTAAAATTGGAGCATCAATTTGGGCACCGTCTCCGCCTAGGGCTTCTTCAATAATGGTTTTTTTGTTGATGGCGCTGGTCAAAGCCAATCTCAGATCATCATCTTTTAAATCAGGTTTCGAACTTTTGTTAAAAAATAAAGCGGTGTATTGTGGTAATTGTAAAGCAAAAATATTTAAATTTTTGCCACTGACTTTGTCTTTCAAATTGTGCGGGATAAAACTTAATCCCAAAATATTTTGAGTACGCAGAGCGGATACGGCTTCATTGTAGTTGTTAAAAAATTTGAAGGTAAGAGTTTTGAGGTATGGTTTTTTGTCGTAAAAATTGTCATTGGGTGTCAGGGTAAAACTTTGTAAACTGCCGGAACTATCTTTTACCATTTTATCAAACCTCCAAGGTCCTGATCCAACGGGCTGTAAATTGAATTTTGCCAAGCGAATGTTTGAGGGTGGAATATTAGCCCAAATATGTTCCGGTAAAATACCAACGACAAGAATATCAAGAAAAGGAGCGAAAGGAGTTTTGAGGGTAAAGCGAATTGTGTTTTCGTCGGTTTTTTCAATCAGTACACCTTGGAATGAGGTAATGAGCGGACTACCAGTCTCCACATTTTGCAAAGATTCAAAAGTGAATAAAATATCATCGATGGTAATAGGTTCGCCGTCTGACCATTTTAGATTTTTACGCAAAACAATATCGTAGGTTTTTTGATTGGAAGCAATAGTAAATTTTTCAGCCAAATCAGGAACTAATTTTTTGTTATTGTCGTATTTAAATAATCCGGAATAAACTAAGGATGATATGTCCGAATCGACATCATTGGTAGAAGAAAATATTGGGTTGATATATTTTGGCTGTCCGACCAATCCTTCGGAATATTCACCGCCGGTTTTTGGCGCCAATTTTGAATGGGTGGCAATGCCATAAGTAGCCCAGCCGATTAAAGTTAAAAATAAAACCAAAGCGGCTGTTGTGATTATTTTTTTTTCAAAAGCACTTAAAAAATTTCCCAAGTATTTGAACTGGTTTAAGGTTGGTAAGCCGTTGTTTTTGATTTGTTTGAGAAGTTTTAGATCCAAGCGATTGCTTGGTCCGGTTTTATTTACTCGTTTTAAACGACTAAATAAAGAGGAAAATTTCCAGCTCATGAAGAAAAATTTAAAATTTTGCTATTCCAAAGGTATCTAGATTACTAGGCGTAGAATAGATATAATGAAGAAAATTGCAACAGTAGCAATAGTAATATAATGTAGGATTTTGTCGAGGCCGCGCTTGGTGCTGTAAACATTACCAGATCCGCCAAATACGCCACTCAAACCAGTGCCTTTTTGCTGTAATAATACCGCTACAATCAAGACAATGGCTAAAATTAGTTGAATTGTATTTAAGATAATTTCTTTCATAATGATAAAACATCTGCTTGTCATTCCGAGTGACTGAAAGGAATCGAGGAATCCCTTAAAATATCAGAAGGGATTTCTCCACTCGCCGTGAGGCTCGTTCGAAATGATAGTTAATAGTGTGAAACCATTGTACCACCAATCAGCCTAAAATGTCAATGGTATTGATTTATTATAATTTATGGTATAATATGACTACCTAATATTTTATTATGGCTTCAAATAATTTAGAACAGTCCTTGCGCTGGTATCAACGTTGGACCGGTGTGATGGCGGTTGGTGTAGTGGCGACTATATCGATTATTATTTTGTTTATTGTCGGTTCGTCCGGTTATTATTATTGGCAAATAAAACACGGTAACGGTGAAATTTTATTTGATAAGTTTTATGGTGGTTTTAGTGACGCTGGCGTCAAAGGACAAAATACTGCCGACAAAATAAACAGATTAGATATTGAAACACCAGATGCACCATTTTTGGGAAACAACACGGCCAAAGTAACAGTGGTGGAATTTGTAGATTTCAAATGTCCAAATTGTAAGGCGGAAGCGCCGATCTTGCGCCAAATTATTCAGAAATATGGTAAGGACTTAAAATTGATTATTCGTAATTTTCCGGTGGAGAGTACTCATCCTGGTGCCAATCAACTCTCGGTATTGGCGATGTGCGCTTTTGAACAAGGTTTTTATTGGCCACTGCACGACTGGTTGTATGCCAGCCAAGATGCGCTGGGTGAACAACTAAGTGACGCTGAGTTAGCCGGTATGGCCGTGAATTTTGGCTGGAATGCTGATAAAATGAAAACATGTATGGCCGGATCAGCCGCCAAAATAAAGGTAAACAAAGATTTTGCCGACGGTTATCGTTTTGGGGTAGAGGGGACGCCAACTTTTTTTATTAATGGTGAAAAAGTGCAAGGTGTGATACCTCAGACGGCGTGGGAAACATATTTAAAAAATATAAAATGACAACCGTATTTATGAAAAAGTTTTTTTTAGTCTGGTTAATGTTTTTTATTTTGTTAGCACCGGCGGTAGCGAGTGCGGCTGATCCAAATTTGTTAACACCGGCGTTCAATCCGATTTGTTGGCAGGCAAAACAATGTGCCGATGTTCGGGCTTTGTATGGAGCCGATAGTAAAAGCAGTGGTTGGTTGGAAAAAGAAGATCCTTGCAACGAAAGTGGTTGGGGAAAATGTTTGCCGGTTGGCAAATCAATCACCGAGATTTCTTTTGGCGGTATAAAAGATTTTGCCAATATTGGGGAATTTATCAAAATTAATTATAAATTGGCTTTGACTATTGCCGAAATTTTGGCGATAATTATGATTATCGTGGCGGGGATACAGTGGGTTACCTCCGGTGGTAATAGCGAAATGATTACCAGTGCCAAAAAAAGAATTAGCGGTGCCATGGTTGGTCTGATGATTGCTTATTTGTCCTATACTATTTTGACTACTATCAATCCGGCGATGGTCAATTTGAGACTGCCGCAAGCATTTATGATTCGGCCACAGGTGGTAGGTTCGGCTTTTTGTAATGCAATGCCGAATGGAACTAAATTTGCCAAAGCCGCTGATGTCAATCAAGAAATCCCAGCCGATGCTTATTCCAAAGTTAAAGATTTTCCTCTTGTCTACGACGCCAAGGATACAAAAAAAGTAGTAGAAGATTTTAAATGTGGTAAAAAATTATTTTTTGATAGTGGTAGCGGTCAAACCTGTTTGGGGCAAGCCTGTCCGGAATTTCAGATATGTTTGGATACCGGAAATAAAAAATATCAATGTCAATATGGTCTTTTGGCGGGGAATATTACCGGACATTTGGGGCCATTTGGTGCACCGGTAGTAGACAATCCTGATTTAGTAAACACAGGTAGTGGAGTAAAATTAATGATGATTTGTAATAATGGTTATATAAAAACATTGGCTGGAATTTTTGTTGATGAAGGTAAATTTTTGTTTGGAACTACAATTAACGGTTCGAATAGCAAAATACAGATATTAGATCAAATCACCAACGCTATTGCCAGTGGTAAATGTGGAGATGAACCGGGTAAAAAACCCACCAGTGATCAAGATTATAGAGACAGAATAGCTGGTTTTTATATTGGTTTGGAAGTAAATGATGAAAGCGGTCTGACTGGGAAATTGGGAGAGGGTTTTATTGGTAGTTGGGGAGTCGATGATTGGCACGCCGTTGGCAAAACTGCCGAAGGTAATTGTAGCTACAATTTGTCCAGACATGTATTAAAAATTCTAGCACAGGATAGTCAATGCAATGATTCTAGTAGTCATGTGACCTGTTCTTGCAGTACGCTGGACGCTACGAATCAGATGAAAGATATTCTAAAATCTGGTAGTGATAAAAGAACCCAATTTCTTAGTCATTTGATTTGGTATGACCAACTTTTTGGTGCTGATAAAAAAGGTGGCGGTTATAATTGTAATATTAATATTATTCGTCCGGGAGATCCACCAGAATTTCCAGCGGTAGATAACTCTTTGGCCAGCAAAGATTGGTCTATCGGTTGGGGGGCTTTGACTGGTGTGGGTGCGACATTTTACGCCGAGAAGTATGTTTTTAATGTCGTCTCGGCATTTGCCAATGATCCAACCGATTGTGATTCTGTATTTAATCCGAATAATGTTTCTCCTAAATAAACTATGAACCTAAACAATAATTTGAAAATCCGTGGCGCGCGCGTCCACAATCTGAAAAATGTCAGTCTTGAAATTCCCAAAAATAAATTGGTAGTAATCACCGGTCTATCCGGTTCGGGAAAATCTTCTTTGG
>JAVHSM010000031.1:0-3356 GCA_036172155.1 Candidatus Magasanikiibacteriota bacterium | reverse complement strand
CTATCATCGATGCCTCGGCCGAAACTCACACTCCCGATGTGCTTGGTATGCCTTATCAACCATATATTATCGGGGCGGACAAAGGCGCAAAGAAAAAATATGTTTATCGGATTGGCGGTCCATCTTGTTTGGCCGGTGATGTTTTTGGTGATTATTCTTTTGATAAACCCTTAGAGCGAGGACAAAAATTGTTATTCACCGATATGGCACTGTATACTTTTGTAAAAAATACCACCTTTAATGGAATCCCGTTGCCAAATATTGGTATCCTGGATAAAAAGGGCAATTACAAAGTGGTAAAAAAGTTTGGTTACGAAGATTTCAAAAGGAAAATATAGCGAAAGAAGTCGCGTTTTGTAAATAATTTAAAATCCCGATCAAGTCGGGATTTTAGTTTGACCTTGTTTTTTTGTAAATAATGTGGTTAAATAAGGCCGTAATCGCCGGGATGGCGAAATTGGCAGACGCATCAGCTTTAGAAGCTGACACCAGCAATGGTATGCAGGTTCAAGTCCTGTTCCCGGCACTATTTCAATTTATGAGACCAAAAAGAGGGATAAAAATAGAATGGTCAAATAAATTTGCCTATGCTTTAGGTTTATTGGCGACAGACGGCAACCTTTCACCAGATAGTAGGCATATAGTTTTTACTTCTAAAGATGAGGATTTGATTTTTGTTTTTAAAAAAAGTCTAGAAATAGATTGGATTCATGTTGGTAAAAAGTCTGGCGGAAAGATAAAGGAAAAGAAATATTTTGTTGTGCAAATAGGAAATGTAATTTTTTACAGATTTTTAAATAAGATAGGAATCGGACCAAAAAAATCAAAAGTTTTAAAAAAAGTTGATATCCCTAAAAACTTATTTATTCATTTTTTACGAGGTTGTATAGATGGTGACGGTTCGATTGTGGAATATTTACATCCGCAAAGTAAGATTTTACAACTTAAAACCAGATTGTATTCTGGTAGTAAAGATTTCTTGATATGGATAAAACAAGAAGTGGAAGAAATGGGTGTCTTGAGTAAAATTTTTACTGACCGAAGAGATCTCACTGCTTTGGTTTTTTATAAAACTGAATCTAAAAAACTTCAAGAAGTAATTTTTGATCAAGGCATAACGATGTAACCAACTGTTTTAATATTTTTCTTTCTTCTTGATAGATGCTTTCATCTATGTTTTTAAATAAATCGACATTAGTAATGTCTGCTCCAGAAACCATCTGCTGAGCAAGACCTTCGGTGATGGCTTCATCTCTTTTTAAAATATCAGTTGCTTGTTCCCCAGTAATATTCAAACCAATTAAATCAAAATGGTTGGCAAAACCTGCGGGAAACGGCTCATTACTTTTCATTGTTATTTTGTATAAATAATCTTTTTCAGATGGCCTTGTGTATATCTCAACTTTTATTTTTTTCATCCGTGCATTAAATTCATCAACTGAAAGATGGATTAGTCTGTTTTGTATCATCTCTGTAGTAACTTTTGTAAAATCAGATTGAAACTTTGGTAGTAGCTCTTCGTGAATAAATTCAGACGCTAGAGCAACTCGTTCATCATATGATGCCACAGTTTCCATCATGGTTGATGTCACTGCTCTGCCAACAAACCTTTTCAGCTTATTAGGTAGTGTTTCAGCCGCAGCTGACCGCAGTGATGATATACCATCTTCCTCCTGTTTAGGTATAAATTATTCGAAATTTTTTCTCATATTTTTAAATACTTTTTAATATCTCCTGCCCCTGCCTCATTTCTAGAATATTAATATTTTAACAGATATAACTATTTTTTGCTATACCCACGGTCTGTGTTCATTTGTCTTTTTTTTGGTTTTCAGTTATTATTAATCTATAAAATTAGATAAATAATATGAAATTTTTTATTGATACTGCCAACATAGAGGAAATAAAAACCGCTTATAGCTGGGGTGTGGTGGACGGTGTCACTACCAATCCGTCTTTGGTAGCCAAGGAAGGCAAAAACTTTAAAGAAGTAGTTTTGGAAATATGTAATATTGTTGATGGTCCAATCAGTGCCGAAGTTATCGGTTTGGAATCTGCCAAGATGATCGAGGAAGCCAAAGAATTGGCCACTTGGCATAAGAATATTGTGATAAAAATTCCTTGTACGCCGGAAGGATTGAAAGCGGTAGTGGAATTGTCAAAACAAAATATTAAAACCAATGTCACATTGGTATTTTCTGCTAACCAAGTCTTGTTGGCCGCCAAAGCTGGCGCTACTTATATTAGTCCATTTGTCGGTCGTCTCGATGATGCCGGGGAGGACGGCTTGGAAATGATCGCCAATTCGTTGGCCATCATCGAAAATTATAATTTCTCTTCACAGATTTTAGTGGCTTCGATACGCAGTCCGTTGACTGTACAAAAAGCGGCTGTTCTTGGAGCCCATGTCGCCACTATTCCGTTTAAGGTGTTGCAACAAATGTTCAAACACCCGTTGACCGATGCCGGCATCAAAAAGTTTTTGGAGGATTGGGAAAGTGTAAAGAACAAATAATGAAAAAAAATGATTTAAAATTTTATGCGGTTGAGTTGGGCGCGCAAATCCCCACACTGGATTTGCATGGATTTTATCCCAGTGATGCTTTGGAAAAATTGGATATTTTTATTTATCAATGTGTAGAGAAAAATGCCGATTCAGCCCGTATAATTTATGGTGGCGGAACTGGACGTTTGCGCCAGGCGGTATTGGAAAAGCTGAAAATGTATTCAGCTATCAATGATTATAAAGATGAGGGAGGAAGTTGTATTATTTTATTTTAATCAGTATGTCTGAAAAAAGAGGTGGTATGAGCGGTCAGATTGGCGGGCGTCATGTACGACCGGAAAGCGGTTTTAGATATTTTCGTATTGATACCAAAGAACAAAATGATAGTGACCCGTCATCTGAAGGCCAAATAAACGAAAAGAAAAAGAACCATGGTAAATTATTAAAAGATTTGCTAGGTTTTTTGGATACGGAAGGGCAAGAATATCTTTTTGAATGTGTAAGAAAAAAAGATTTGAATAGAGTTAGGAGAATTATAAAAAACCTCGGCCGTTATTTACCTGATTATGCTCAGATGTGCGAGCAGATAAACACGCAAATTTTTGATGATCCCGATAGTATTGACTGGCCGGCAGTAGAAAAAAACCTGGGGATATCCAAATAATACTCAAAAATACTTTAAAATAGCCTAAAAATGGCTATTTTACTTATCCACTGTTTTTCCACACCGATTGCCCTTGACATACTTTATAGTACCGTGTATAATCGCAATTACGTTTCAGTTACTCCTTTTAAGGAGCCACGTCCAAAGAATCTTGGAAGAATACGTACCATTGGACCTCTGGGTTAA